>CAYUOI010000018.1:0-9644 GCA_964446365.1 uncultured Candidatus Saccharibacteria bacterium
TAAAAGAGCTGCTGCACGACAAATTAATTTTGACGATGTGCTTGTATGGCGGCCTGACATTATTAATCGCCGCCTATGATTTAATCGCCCATCGCGTCGCTACCGATGCCGTTATTTATGGTCTACTGGTAAATTTGCGTCTGGTCGGTATGTTCGGACTGGTGTTTTTGCTGGCCCGCTTTAAAGAATTACATTTTCATTTAGCCTGGCGCAAATTGGTGCTAATTCCGGCGGCGATTGTAATTGGCTTTGGCTTGTTGCAGTTCAGTATTCTGCCAAATGACGTTTTACGCCACATCGGCTATAGCCACTCTACTATTACACCTTATCAAAGCGTTGATAACCGGCCGGATTTCGCCCGGGTTCAGTCAACCTTGCGCGGTCCTAACCCGCTGGGCGCCTACCTGGTCTTAATATTAAGTTTATCCGTAGCCTTATTACTCTTGGAAAAGCGCCGCCAGGCAGAACTGGTGGCTTTAACAGCGGCCGGCTTAACCGTGCTCTACGCCACTTTTTCCAGGGCAGCCTGGATAGGGCTTATCCTGGCAATTGCCGTCATGCTGGTGGCTTACTTGCCGCGGCGGCTATGGCGGACGGCGCTATTGGTGGTTTTGCTTCTAGTTCTTGTCTTTGCCGGTGTGCTAGCAACTCTTAGGCACAATTATGTGGTGCAGAATCTGGTCTTCCATACCTCGCAGCGCTCAGCCTCCGCCCAGAGTTCAAACGCTCAACGGGCCAGCGGCTTGCGCAACGGTGCCAGCGACATCCTTCATCAGCCGCTTGGCGGCGGCATTGGCAGTGCCGGCCCGGCTTCGCTTAGAAATAGCTACGCCCAGCCGCGTATCTCCGAAAATTATTATCTGCAAATTGGCCAGGAAGCCGGCGTGATTGGCCTGTTTTTGTTCGGAGTTATAAACATTATGTTGTTTGTACGGCTGTGGGCTGTCCGCCAAACACCGTTGGGACTGGCGCTGGCGGCCAGCCTGGTAGGTCTGACTTTTATAAGCATGACCACCCACGCTTGGGTGGACGACACGCTTGCTTACATATGGTGGGGGCTAGCCGGTATATGTTTAGCGTCCGTGCCTGTTATACTGGACAAAAAGCGAAAGCGTAATGCCACAGAAGAAACGTGAAGTAACCCGGTTCGTAGAATACCTGATCAGCGGCGGTGTTTATTTCTGGGTCGGCTACTTTTTGCTGCTGTTCTTATACAGCGGGCTGCACTGGAGCTTGTGGTGGGCAACCATTGTTAGTAATGTTGCCGGCTGGACTGCTAACTACATATTGCAGCGGTTCTGGGTTTTCAAAAATCCTAAGCTATCTAAGCATAAAACCGAAGTTACCGGCCGCTACATAGTAATTACGCTGGTCGATTTCGTGCTCAATTATTTCATTCTGTTTATTCTGAACAAAAATGGCATTACTCCTAAATTCGGCCAGTTTATTTCCAGCGGCTTTTTCACGGTCTGGAACTACCTTTGGTACCGCTACTGGGTCTTTCCGGATAAGTTTAAGAAACACCGGGCGCACGTTACTTTGCCGCGGCTAGCCGCGCACCGCGCCCATGGCCATAGCGCCTATCGCAAGGTAGCAAATGGCAGATAACGTTGAACCCACAGCCGAGAAAACTATTCGCCCCACCAAAAAACAGAAAGAGTTATTGGCCTTTATAGAAGCGTTTATTACCGAGCACGGCTATAGTCCCAGCTACCGCGAAATTATGAAAGGGCTCAATTACAACTCAGTCGCTACCGTGGCGCTGCACGTCAATAATCTGATCAAACGCGGCCATCTTCAGAAGCGGGAACACTCGGCCCGCTCGCTGGAGCCGACGACACCAACGGCTGATACTGCCCTAAAAAGTAACGCCATTAAACCCGGTGAAGAAAAATGGCTGGTAGAAAAAGTTGAGTTTTATTTTAAAAACGCGGAAGCCAACCGTCAGCTGGCGCCACATCAATTAGATGAATTGTATGTACTAATCGGCGCGCTTAAGGTGCTGGGACTGGAAGGTGCCGCCCAATCTTTTGTGCCCCGCCTGACGGAATTAAAAAAACGCGGAACCGCACAATAAAACCATGGCAGCCGTACTTGAGCTTAAAAACGTTACTAAAATGTACGGCAATAACCGTGGTGTACGCAATGTAACTCTAAACGTAGAAGCCGGAACAATTTTTGGTTTTTTGGGGCCGAATGGCGCCGGCAAAACCACCACCATCAGTCTGCTGGTCGATTTAATCCGACCGACCAAAGGGAAACTGAGCATTTTTGGTCTGGACGCTCATGCCGATAGCGTGGCTATTCGCCGCCGTATCGGCTTTCTGGCCGGCGACTTCGCCCTGGATGGCAGCCTTACCGGCCTGCAACAGCTTACTTATCTGGGTAACTTGCGCGGTGGTGTCAATCCGGCCCGCATTAAAGAACTGGCCAAACGGTTCGACTGCAATCTGAACCGACCAATAAAAACGCTGTCGCGCGGCAATAAACAGAAGGTAGGTTTAATTTCGGCGTTGATGCACGATCCTGAACTATTGATGTTCGACGAACCTACCAGCGGCCTGGACCCGCTAATGCAGGCTGAATTTAACAAACTGATTTTGGAGCATAAGGCCCAAGGCAAAACCGCCTTTATTTCTTCGCACGTTTTAAGCGAAGTCCAGGAAATCTGCGACCAGGTGGCCTTTATTCGCGACGGCGGTGTGGTGGCGGTGGAGAATACAGCCGAGCTTACCGCCAAATCTCCCAAGCGCATCCACATTACTGGTGCTGGCAAAGAAGTAATTAGTGCCATCAAAAAACTACCGGCCGTGCATGTATCGCAAAGTGATGAAAGCAGTTTGGAGTGTACTTACGGCGGCGATATCAACCAGCTGCTAACACTGCTAAGCAAACACAAAGTAGGCGACGTTACTATCACCGAAGCTGATTTGGAAACAATCTTTATGAAATACTACGAGGCTTAAACAATGCTAAACAATGTATTTATCAAAACCTTGTACGAAAAGCGCTGGATGATTTTGGGCTGGACGCTGGGCGTGGCGGCCATGTCAATGCTGACCTTTGCGTTCTATCCATCGTTTAAACAAGGCGGCTTTGACGAAGTTCTCAAGAATATACCTAAATCTTTCCAGTCGTTAATCGGCGACCCTAGCAACTACAAAACGGTGCAGGGTTTTATAGGACAGGAAATCTACGCCCTAAGAGTGCCTATGGTTACGCTGGTGATGGCCATTGTGTTGTTTACCGGGCTACTAGCCGGCGATGAAGACAAGGGTACGTTGCAGACGCTTCTGGCCCAACCCATATCGCGCACCAGTTTATACATTCAAAAATATCTGGCCGGCGCTGTTATAAGTTTTGTGGTTTGCGCCGGAGCGGTTTTAGGAATCATGCTGGTGGTGCCCTTTATTCACGAGCACGCTGACCTGCTGCGCCTGTTCCAGGCAACCGTGGGCGTCTGGCTGTTAACTATGGTCTTTAGTACTATCGGTTTTGCTGCTGGCGCCATTACCGGCAAACGTGGACTGGCCGGCGGCCTTGCTGGTCTGTTCACATTTGGAGCCTACCTGTTAACTTCGCTGGTACCGAGCGTTGATAAAATAAAGCCGCTCGAGAAAATTTCGCCGTTTCACTACTACAACAATCCACTGATCGCCAGATTCGGTTTAGTTGGCCACGATGTTTTAATTTTGATGCTGCCGGCGGTAGCACTATTTCTAATAGCCCTGTATATTTTTAACCGCAGGGATATTTACCAAAAATGAATGTAATTCAGGCTTTAATTTTAGGCATTACGCAGGGGCTGACCGAGTTTATTCCGGTCTCCAGTTCCGGCCATTTGGTGCTAATGCACCGCGCTCTTGGTTTGGGCGAAAACGGTCTGGCTTTTGACGTCGCCCTGCACCTGGGAACACTAATGGCGCTGATTATTTATTTCCATAAAGATCTCTGGCAGTTGCTTCTTGGTTTGTTTGGTAAAAACCAATTAAAGCGATTAGCTTGGCTGCTTGTGCTGGCTACCGTTCCAGCGGTCATCAGCGGCGTGCTACTGGAAAGCGCCGCCGAGAACGGCTTTCGTTCCGTTAAACTAGTCAGCTTTAACCTGATTATTGCGGCTCTATTTATGCTGTGGGCGGAGCGGGTTTATCAAAAACGCAGCACACACACCAAGCTAAAAGACACTAACCGCAATCAAGCTCTGGCCATGGGTGTCGCCCAGGCCATTGCAGTGGTGCCGGGCATATCGCGTTCCGGCAGTACCATTACAGTCGGTCTTTTTGCTGGTCTAGACCGGGTGGCCGCCACACGTTTTTCGTTTCTACTGGGTATTCCGATTACGGCCGGCGCCATTTTGAAAGTTTTCAGCTCAAACGACGCCATGAACCAGTTTTCGCAGCAATCGGGCGTATTTATTATCGGTATGGTTACGGCCTTTGTGACCGGCCTGTTCGCCATCCGTTTTATGCTTAGATATCTAGCCAAGCATAGTCTGGCAGTATTTGCCTACTACCGGATTGCAGTGGCTGCAGTGGCCATCCTGTTAGTAACGTTACGCTAGCGCTTTTCAAAATATTACTACACTAGCTGTGGTGTGAGCGTGATACGATAGCTACACAAGTAAATTGAAAATATAAACGCTGGAATCCCGTGCAATTCGGGAACTGTGCCGCAACGGTTAAAGTCCGATACAGCCATAATCCCGAGCAGGAAACTATTATTGATGGCCTGCTTGAAAAGCAGGTTTTTTTAATGGGCGAAGTCATTGTTTTACCAGTTCAATCCGAGTTAGCCTATCTGCCAGTTGCGGCAGGGGCGGAATCGTTTGTGGTCGGGCTGCAAGCAATGCCGGAAATCCACTCTGCCCCACATGAGGAAACGCTCTGCTTTAATGCCGACAACCTAATTGGCATAGGTTCCATACGTATCCAGGCCCGTCAGGAAGCCGAACGTATTTTTGAATACAATCGCCAGAACTTAAGGGCTGGTAATTTTGACGCAGTCCCCTTGGACGTTGACGCCCTTGGCACAGCCGCCAAGCTGGATCAGGTCCGCAAAGCCGAAGGCCATGAAAGCCCGCTCTATATTGAGGTACGCCAGGGATTGGTCAAGGATTGCAGCCGGAAGTGGGCAGAGGCATTCCGCAAAAATGGCCCGGAATATTTTGAAGACAACGTCCAAACACTTAACAATACAGTCGACAAACTCTACGCTGACGGGTTGCCGGTTGACGACATGATACAAAATGGTTTGAGTCCTGTTGCCGAGGCCGAGGAGGCTGATCGCCGCATTAATGATTACGTCCGCCTTATTACCAATAAAGCCCTGGTAAAGCTGCCCCAGTCCGGAGAATTGGCAACTATTCACGTCTCTACTTGCGCGCAATGGGCGATCAATAGTTACCAGTCTAATCCCAACGGCGCTCACGGCGGTTATGCGCCGGAAATAAAAAAGCTGATGATAAATTATGACTGGTTCGACCCTGAAGCCGGCGAGGTTCATCACGAACAGCTCGGTGTGCCCGGTATCTACATTACGGAGGAAGTCATTAATGAAGGCTATCAGGCTATGGGTCTTACTTCAGGCGAACACCTTAACAAAACCGAAATTCATAATACGGTTGGAATTGTTACCAAGTCGGAACTGTCGGGTGTTTTAAAGTTTGCGCAAATCCTGGATGAAATCGCCGGCACAAAATCGGGCAAGAACATATTTCTGGGCGAAGAAGTTTCCGCAGATCACCCCAAAAATTATGAGTCCATTATTACTGAGGCGGCGCAACGCCGCAAACAGCAAGCCGAGCTAAGCGAACAATTGGCCTGCTACGTTGAAAATTTATATGCCAAGGGTGAAGATCCGGCGCTGGCAACGGTGCGGGTGGAAGCTTTTATCCAGAAAACATTACTGGATATTACTGCCAAAGATCCGGACCAGGCGGAAATGATTTTTAATAAAGCCACCGCGGATGGATTTCGACAGGTTCAGTCTTTGCGTGCCGCCGGACGCTACTATGAGGCCCAGAAATTACAGACTTCGGTTGAACTGGCTGCGCCGCCGGCCAGTTCATGCGGAGCAGGCAGTTGCGGTCTGGAAAGCGTCGATCCCTTTAGCGTCGAGGGCCGGGACTTAAAAGATAAATTGCATGCTAAAGACGGCGATACTATCGTGAAAGACAAAGAACGCGGCTGCGTTAAATGCCGCAAAAAAACTGTTACTTATGCCTATAACATCAATATGGTTAATAAGTATTGCTCCAACTGCGAAGCATTCGAATCCAAGGAAAGTAAGGTAGCATAAATAATATGGATAGCAGCGATGAGAATTATCAGGCGCTCGTAAAAGAAAAGTCACCGGAACTGTTCTGCGACAGCTGCGGCTATTTTCCTATCCAACCAATGCATGGCCATTTTGTCTGCCCAAGTTGCCACATGCCTACTAAATGCTGCGAAGGCGCCCCAGCCGAGTGAAAAAAGTCGGCATATTCTCTGGCACATTTGATCCTATACATAACGGCCATATAGCTTTCGCCCGCGAAGCGCTGCACAAAGCCGATTTAGATAAAATTTTCTTTATGGTCGAACCCAGCCCACGCCGCAAACAAGGCGTGCGCGCCCTCGAACACCGCATCAAAATGGTCCAGCTGGCGCTATTGGATGAGACCCAGTTTGCCACGATAGCATTGGACCACGCTCAATTCGATGCCGCTACAACCTTACCGTTATTGCAGGCCCGACTTGAAGGTGCTGAGTTATATATGCTTATGGGCGACGATATGCTGCTGACCCATTTTATCGGCTGGCCGCATGTTGAAAGCCTGATTCAAGCCGTCCATTTTCTTATTGGCGCCCGCAACGCCTCGGCCGCCGACGTCAAAAAACACGTCCACCAAATTGAAAAAACTAAAGGTGTAAAATTCCGCTATCAAATAATTCAGACAGCTCAGACTGAAATCTCATCAGTCTCGGTGCGAACTGCTCTGCGTAAAGGTCTGGACTGCCCGGATGTAGCGCCGGCAGTAGCTGAATATATTAACCGGCACCAGCTGTATCATTCGTAGCCGAAGCGCGTGTTATATCGTCTAGCTCCATTTCATAATGTGTCTGCAAATAGGCCAGGTGCTTTTCTCGGTATTTTTTAAACTCACTTTTCTTGAGTCCGCTTTTGCGAATAAAGGCGCCGATCTTTTCACTGCCGATGTAGTGCGGAATAACCACGTAGCTGGCGCCCAGTTCATAAAGCTCGGCCGCTTCTTCAACCGTCTCGGCATGCAATATCAATACGGCGTGCGGATTGATTTCTTCTAGCAGTTTAGTCAGAAATGTATTTGTCTCGTGGTCGCTAATAGTCGAGACAATCAGCTTGGCGCGGTCCAGGCCGACTTCTTCCAGTAGCTCGACGTCGGCGGCGTCGCCATAAACATAATTAATCTGCTGGTGTTCTAGACTATCGATTATCTCGGGGTCGTAGTCGATTACCACGAACGGTTTTTTGAGACTTTTAAAGACTTTGACGAACTCGTGGCCACCTTTTTGATAACCAAACAGGACCAGGTCAAAATGATGGCGGCTTTCATGTTCAAAGTTATGCTTGCGCCGCTCAAACATCGACAGGTCGCGCTCAAACAAAACAAACAACTTGTCGGAGTAGAGGATCATGTAAGCCGAAAGGGCGATTGATATAAGCGTCACAAATGTCAGCACGGCTACCAAGTCGTTAGAAACCAAACCCTGCTTATTGCCCAGAACTACGAATATCAACGAGAATTCGCTGACCTGGGCCATGGCTATGGCCGTTTTAAAACTGGTTCGTTTAGTGTAGCCCATCAGGCCCATTATGGTCAGGACGACCAGCGGCTTAAGAACCACCACAATGAAAGTTCCTAGCAATATGGCCGGTAGTAGTACGCCGAAGTTGGTGAAGGTCAGTCGTGTTCCAAGCGCGATAAAGAAAACGACTATAAAGAAATCACGCAGCGGTCTAAGGCGCGAACTTATTTCCTGGGTATAGGGCAGGGAAGCCAGGGCTACGCCGGCCAGCAGAGCGCCGATTTCCAGGCTAAAGCCAGTGAGCTCAAACAAGGCGGCAAAGCCGAATCCCCAACCGATGGCGAACAGGAACAACAACTCCTGGCTACTGGCGATAAACTTGTGCAGCTTCGGCAAAATAACGTTTCCGATAAACAACAGCGGAATGGCAATCAAGGCGCCTTTGCCAATTAGGGTGCCAAGTTGCAGCGGCGAAAAACCGCCTTCTTTTGCCTGGGCGGTCACAAATAATAGGGCGCAGGCTGCCAGGACATCCTGGACCAGCAACATACCCGTGGCAATCTTACCGTAAAGCCGGCTCTGCTCTTTTTTGTCTGACAGCAGTTTTAGAATAATAATGGTGCTGCTGAAGGCCAGGGCGACACCCAGAAACAATGATTCGGTGTTGCTAAATCCCAGTAATAGTCCACAGCCCCATCCCAGCAGCGTGCTTACGCCGACCTGCAACAAACCGGCCGTGGCCGCCACCTTTCCAACTTCTTTAATAACCCGCGGGTTTAAGCCCAATCCGATAATAAACAGAAGCAGGGCAATGCCGATGCTGGAGAAAACTTCAATGGTATCAGGGGTATTTATCCAGTGCAGCATGGCCGGCCCGACAATGATGCCTGTAATAATATGGCCAATGATCAGCGGCTGGCGCAACACACGCATGACAACAGCGACGCCGGCGGCCAGGGCGATAATTAGACTGAGTTCGGAAAAAACAGAAGCATGCATGTGTTTGTATTTTGCTTTATTCAGTTGTATTCTATCAGATAAGCACAAGCAACAAAACCCATGAGTGATCTATTTCGCAAGCTAGCTAACAGAATTTCCGCCTGGACCGGCACGGCCTGGGCTTTCCTGCTGGCTTTATCAGTTGTAATCATCTGGGCAATCACCGGACCAGCCTTTAACTATTCCAGCACCTGGCAGTTGGTAATCAACACCGGCACTACAATAGTTACCTTTTTAATGGTCTTTTTGATCCAGAACACTCAGAACCGCGACGGCAAAGCTATCCAGCTGAAGTTAGACGAACTAATCCGTACTTCAGGAGCCGCCCGCGATGCCCTGGTTGATGTCGAAGACCTGACTGATGAAGAACTTGCTAAGTTGGACCAGGAATTCAAAGACCTGCGCGAGCAGCTATCGCCGACTTCAACCGTACACAAGATACACGCTAAAATCGCCGCCGAACATAATCGCCGCGTAACTATGAAATCGGCCGGTCACGCCATTGGCAATATGTTCAAATCCGATAAAGATTAGCGCTCGCACAAAGGAAAAAGTGATCGCTATACGCCGGGAAAGACTAGGCGACCCGAGACTTTCTTGGGTTGCGCTCCGCTTATAGTCACTTTTGTTCTGTATGCTCGCTTTTGTTGAATTGGTGCGGACCAAGCGGCAGGACCCGCAATTGTAAACCTGCCCACTTTTGAGACGGGCTTGCGAAGATTAATTTACAACAATAAGTGTATTGACTGCCATTAGCGGTTTGTGCGAATATAGGTTCACTTCAGAAAGCTGCGTGAGCGAGCACCGGCGAGGAAGACAAAAATTCACAAAAAAAATCAACCGGTGAAATTGAGGTAATTTCACAATGGTTCAGGGAGG
>CAYUOI010000019.1:0-9197 GCA_964446365.1 uncultured Candidatus Saccharibacteria bacterium
GGAAAGGGTATTACGGCCGCCTCAATCGGCAACCTGCTTAAAGCCCGCGGTCTCAAAGTTAACCTGCAAAAATGCGATCCTTATCTTAACGTTGATGCCGGCTTGTTGAACCCGCGCGAACACGGCGAATGCTTTGTCACTAAAGACGGGGCTGAAACTGATCTTGACCTGGGGCACTACGAGCGCTTTATTGACGAAGAAATGACAACAGCCAGCTCTCTCATGAGCGGACGGGTGCTTTTAAAACTGATTCAAGATGAACGGGCTGGCAAATTTGACGGCGACGATGTCCAGATTATTCCGCACCTTACCGGCGCTATTCAGGATTGGATTATCAAAGCTGGCGAAGGCTTTGACGTTCACATCGTTGAAATCGGCGGCACTGTTGGCGACTATGAGTCATTAAGTTTCATTGAAGCAATTCGCGAACTTGGCGTCAGAGTCGGACTGGATAATTGCCTATATATACACGTAGTTTATTTGCCGTATCTAGGCGCCAGTAATGAGACTAAGACTAAGCCGGCACAGAATTCAGTTCGGGAGCTACGAGCCTTGGGAATTGCGCCGGATATACTAGTCAGCCGCAGTGAAAAGCCGGCTAACTTGGCAGTTAAGAAAAAGCTAAGTTTATTCAGCGGAGTATCACAAGATGCCATCGCGCTGCTGCCCAATGCCGCCAGCATTTACGAAGTTCCACTAACGCTTGAAGACAGCGGTATTGCCGATGTTATTACCAAGCGCCTGGGCGTTAAAGCCACCAAGCCGCATCTTAAAGAGTGGCGCGCCGTTGTGGAGCGGGCTACTGCCAAGCACCCGCGTAAGGTCAAAGTCGGTTTTGTAGCTAAATACATGGATAATACCGACACCTATATGTCGGTGTTTGAGGCGCTTAAAGCCGCCGCCTGGTTCCACGATGTCGATATTGATATTACCTGGATTAATGCCGCCGACTATGACGAAAATGGGACTGATTTAGCTGCAGCTCTTAAAGGTTTTGACGGCATTGTCGTGCCCGGTGGTTTCGGCAAAAGGGGACTGGAAGGCAAGGTCAAAGCCGCGCAATATGCCATGACGGAAAAAGTACCTTACCTGGGACTTTGTTTAGGTTTGCAGATGGCGGTGATTGCCGCTGCCCGTAATGACGGAATTGAGGATGCTACCAGTTTTGAGCTTAACCCGGATAGCCGCCAACTGGTTATTAACACAATGGCCGACCAAAAAGATAAGCTTCAAACAGGCGGCACCATGCGGCTGGGTAATTACGACTGCCAGTTAGAAAAAAATAGTTTAGCGGCCAAGGTCTATGGCGCCAGCCAGATTGTTGAACGCCACCGCCACCGCGGCGAATGTAATAATGATTTCCGCAGCCAATATGAAAAGTGGGGAATTAAAGCCAGTGGTATCAACCGCGAAAATAACCTCGTAGAAGTAATTGAGGGCATTGACCATCCATTCCTTCTTGCAAGCCAGTTCCATCCTGAATTCAAATCGCGGCCTAACCGTCCGCATCCTATGTTCCAGGGCTTTATCGAAGCATTGTTAAAGAAGTAAAGGACTTGTCGGCCGAGGGCACGAGTGTTAGCATGATGGTTATGGATAACGCCGCAGTACCAGCAACACCACAAGCTAATGCGGCGCCGCCTAAAAAAATTCTTCTGGTTGAGGATGACGACTCCCTAGCGGCCGTTTATCAAACACGCTTGGAGGCCGAAGGCTTTGCCATTAAGCGCGTCCCTAATGGTGAAGACGCCTTAGCCTCCGCACAGGCTTACCGTCCCGATTTGATACTTTTAGACGTTATGATGCCTAAGGTCAGTGGTTTCGATGTTTTGGACATACTTCGTAATACGCCCGAGACCGCCAATATCAAAGTTATTATGCTTACAGCCCTAAGTCAGGAGAGCGATAAGGAACGTGCCCGCTCTCTGGGAGTAGACGACTATCTGGTCAAAAGCCAGGTAGTTATTGCTGACGTTGTTGAACGAATCAGGCACCTTTTAGGCCAGTAAAACAAACAGGCAAGATTAAGGGCCCGGGCATCAACCCCCGGGCCTTCTTTGTAAGCAGCAAGAAAGCTAAGATTGACCAACCATAGCGAATATGCTATAATATGTTCAGTATGAGCTCAGTAGATGATTTTAGCGATGAGCCCGGAATGGATATCTATTCATTTCTGGCAGCCGAAACCCAGAGAGGCATTGAAGATATCACCAGTACAAATGGTGAGATTATTAAAGATGTATGCACCAATCATCCCGACCTAGATAAACTTTTATTTCCACTATATTTAACCGCACCGACTGAAGTTCTAAGAAGCCACGAGGAGCTGGATGACGGTGTAGTTGTTCCGGACAACCCCTTTTTTCAGGGTGTTTGCACGGAACAAATTAGGGCGCTTTCCGGTAACGAAATGCTTGAAGAAGCGGAACTGGAAGTAATTTCGCCCAGCGAGAGCCGGCGAATTTATCCGGCCGAGTACAAAGGGGAAGGTGCAGATAAACCAGTTAAATACTGGTTTGATGAGAGGCATTACAGGAACACTATTAATGGCGCGTGGCTTAAACTGTATGTTAGCCTAACGAATCCGCATGAACGAAAGCCCCTAGATTACGACCGGGCCTTTGCGGCTGCCGAAGAAACCGGACGCCGGGCAGTCGAAGCCAGCCGCGCGCTTCAAAGCAGGCCTTCTCGGTTCTCGCCGACCCGCCCACGCCGTCACGACCTAATTCGCCTCTAGTACATCAGATTGACAAATAATACAGCTTATGCTAATATATTATTAATTAAATATACAAAAATGACCGAATATATACAACCACCACAACCCTCGTTAGCTGAGCAGAGCCATACACATCCGGCTGGAAAGCTACGACAGTTATTGCATAGAATTGGTGGTAATGCTTTAACCGAACCGCAAGACCCAATTACTGATATTGCCGCTAACGTTACAGACTATATATCGTTTGTAAGTTCACCGGCTGGCAAGTCTGATGAAGAAATCGAAACTGCGCGAGAGAGTTTGCTGGCCACGGTCGATCTGGGCGAGAGACTGGGCTATAAGCCGACTGAATTTCAGTTAAGTACCAGCCACCAGTCCTTTTACAAAGAAAACGATCCAGACAGTCACAGTCTGACAGGGCGGTACTTTTGGGTTGTAAAGGATGAAGCGGGGCAGGACTGGCTACTTAAGTATGGTGGATTCACCTCACGAATGGACGGCAAGGATCCTCTACTTGATGTTTACGCCAAGCAGGGGAGTGACCAGGAAGCGCTAGCGTATCAAATGGCGCAGTGGTTGGGCTATCCGGTACCCGAAACTAAGTTAGTCACTCCAAAAGGTGATGATTTATCCGGTGCTGAAGGCAAGACATGCATTGCTTATAAATACGTGGCAGATGCTTTAGATGTGAGCGTCTATGATGGAAATGGTGTAATTGAAACACCTGTCCGAAAAATCACCAATCAGTTTGATGTCGAATTCCGCCCGGTGTTTAACTGGCTGATTGGCAGTCTTGGCGATGGTTTCCACCAGGGCATAGTCGATCAAAAAAGCGGCCGTTATTTTGCGCAGGATCTGAATTTTAATTCTGGCATACCTTATGAAATGGGTACGGGTATTCCAGCTCGTCGCTTTGCTACTTTTGAGGCGGCTATGCGAGCCGGCTTGGAAGGCAAGGTTATGGGCACAATCGACTATCCTCTAAAACCATTTGTTAGTGATGCCAATAGAGAGGCGGCCAAAGTCTATTTTGACAAATTGAGGGCATTGGACCAGCCCACAGTTGAATCCGTATTGCAGCCGGCTACACCACTATATAAGCAACAGAAAACCACCTTAGTGGATGCGGTTGTCGAAAGAGCTCAGGCTCTGGTGCGATTGTACGACGAGGGTGCGTTTGAAATTAGCAAAAGCTAATTATTCGACAGTTACTTCTGTGCGGTGCACTGTTTTGCCGGAGAATAAACGGACCTTGCGATCTTTGAAAGTGACGATACCATCTTTTGCAGCGTGAATCGTAAAGTTGCGGCTAACAAAGGTGCCGACGCCGCCGCGCTTAGTTGCGCCAACCTGACGGACAATAACCTGGCCGCGCTTAACTTTGTGGCCGCCAAATAGCTTAACGCCAAGGCGTTGACCTGGACTGTCATGAACATTTTTGGCTGTACCACCGGCTTTGACGTGTGACATTTTACTTCCTGATTAATACTGCTAGTTCGCGGCCGACGATCTGGCCTTCGCGATGATAGATCAGCTCGGCATCTTTAGCGTGAACAAAACTCGCTCGATTGTAACCCATATCTGTTAAATGGTCAAGGAAGGGCAGGTGAATGAAACCATTATTAGTTTTCCAAGCCGGCACGGCCAGGCAAAGTCGAAAACCGGCTTTTGTTTGTCCCGCTACGTTCTGCAAAAACTTCTTATGAATAGTGTTAACATCGCTGATAACCTGCTTGAGTGTTTGCTGATCGGGCAGGGCCGAAAACGGACGGCCTAAGTAGGTTTCCGCGGCGATGGCCGTTATGCCCGGCCACTCGGTGTTAACAGCATCACCAACCTTTACTTCGTAGTCGGGTAAATCGACAAATTTCTGCTTGAGCCACTCGATATTTTGAGTCGTATATTCAACCATTCTTAGTTCCAGGTCGGATCCCACGGCCGGGTAGCCCATGATTAGTGCTTCCTGTAGCACAACTCCAGTACCGCAAAAAGGGTCGAGCAAGCGGCTATTTTTAAAGTGAGCTCTTGGAATTGGCTGTTCGGGCGGGATTTCGCAAACGGATTGTTTTGCCTCGGCCGGTAACTCACCGACTGCCAGGTTAACGAGAATTTGGGCTAGCTTGGGTGGTAACATGCCGACTTTACTATCTCGCTTAGGGCGGGCCTGGTCGCGAGCGGCGTAGGCGTTTATATCCTGGACTTTTACAGTTTGGGCGATATAAGTTTTGCCGCCATGTTTAATTAAGATTAGCTCCCAGCCGGTTTGGCTGGTGAGCTTATTATGAAAAACCTGGGCGCTGCTGAGTTCAAGTTCATTGTTCGGAATAACGTGGACCGAACGGCCGGTTTTGCGAATAGCTTTTTTAAGCGACAGGGCAGTAGCTTGCAGCTGAGAAACGGTGGTGTCAAAACCAATTGCGCTTAGACCCAGGTGCATTTTACCTTCCGGCATGCGTTGGCTGTGCTCGGGCGAAGTATCGATCAAGAATTTTTCAATGCGCCGCCATTGTGTCGTTTCCAATATGGTCAGCATTTTGCAAAATTTAATTGTGCCGCCTAGTCGGTCAAAGGCCAGTAGGCAAGGGTCAACATCAACCAATACAGCCGTATCGCCTAGCGGTTGTAATTTTTCTGGACCATACAAACTTTCTAGTTCCGCAAAACCCAACGCCGGTTGGCGGCCCAGCACACATAAACTACGCATCATAAGAGTAAGTATAGCGGTTTATCGTATATAATGTTTCCTGAATCATGACCGAAAAACTACGCGCTAAGCGTTGGAAGTTTATTCTAACCTGGGTGACAATCGCGGCCTTAGTCGCTTTGGTGGTGGCGCTGCGCCACCAAATTCTAGACACTGGCAGCAAGCTTAGTGAAGTAAACATATATTTTGTACTTCTGATTATTCCGTTTGAAATCCTTAACCACTACGCCGACGCTAGGATGTACCAGGCACTTTTCAGGATATTAGGCGATCGATTCCGCACCAAGTCAATGTTTAGACTTAGTCTTGAACTGAATTTCGTAAACACTGTTTTCCCGAGTGGCGGCGTCAGCGGCTTTTCATACATGGGCCTTAGAATGCGTGATGAACAGGTCTCTGGCGCAAAGGCTACGCTGGTGCAGATGATGCGCTTTGTAATGATTTTCGTCTCATTTCAGTTCTTCCTTTTCCTTGGTTTGCTTATGCTAGCTATTGGCGGTAAGGCCAATGACGTCGTCATACTGGTGGCCGGTTCGCTTACAACGCTGCTATTTATATCAACCGTGGCTCTAAGTTTCATTATTGGCAGCAAGCAGCGCATTAATAGTTTCTTTACATTTTTTACAAAACAAATTAACCGGATTATCCACGTAGTAAGACGTAATAATCCTGAAACCATTGACGTTAAAAGCGCTCAAAAACTTTTTACAGAATTACATGAACATTACATGCACATCCGCCGCAACCTGGTAGTGCTGCGCACGCCGTTATTGTTCAGCATTCTATCTAACCTGACGGAGATGATGTGTATCTATGCCGTATACCTGGCTTTTGGACACTGGGTTAACCCGGGCGCCGTCATACTGGCCTATGCCATCGCCAACTTTGCCGGCTTGGTTTCGGTTCTGCCGGGCGGAATTGGTATTTACGAAGCCTTGATGACTGCCGTGTTAGCGGCCGGCGGTATTCCTGCCAGCCTTAGCTTGCCGGTGACCATAATGTACCGGGTAGTAAATATGTCGGTGCAGTTGCCGCCAGGTTGGTACTTGTATCACAGGGCGTTGCATGACGAGCCAATCCAACCGGAACTACCAGAACACGAATAGCTATCTGCTAAAGTAGAGCTATGCAAGAGCAGGTGTGGTCGGTTTCGGATTTTGTAGCTGTATTAAACCAGACGCTGGAGTTTGCCTATCCAAGCGTAATTATTACCGGCGAACTGGCTAACTTTAGAATCAGCAAAAACCGCTGGGTCTATTTTGACCTAAAGGACGAAACCTCAAGTGTAAAGTTTTTCGGGACAGTTTATATGCTGCCGGGGCCGCTAGAAGAAGGCATGATGCTGCAAGTACGTGGTGCGCCGCGGCTGCACCCGCTTTATGGATTTAGCGTTAACGCTCAAACTATTCAGCCTGTAGGCGAGGGCAGTATAAAAAAAGCGGCCGCTCTGCTGGAAGCTAAACTAGCCGCCGAAGGACTGTTTGACGATGCCCGCAAACGCCCATTGCCGTACCCGCCGCGCCGCATTGGCCTAATAACATCCGGTGAATCAGCCGCCTACCGAGACTTTACTAAAATACTGAACGCCCGTTGGGGCGGCGTAGAAATTGATTTGATTGATGTCCAGGTGCAGGGAGAAATCGCACCCGTTCAAATTGTGGCCGCCTTAAGTTATTTTGAAACCAGCGAGCTGGTCGATGTAATTGTACTAACCCGCGGCGGCGGCAGCGCCGACGATCTAGCTGCCTTTAGCACCGAACAAGTAACACGCGCAGTGGCCGGAAGCCGCGTACCGACCCTGGTCGCGGTTGGTCATGAAATAGATGTCAGCCTGGCCGAGCTTGCCGCCGATCAGCGGGCAAGCACACCGTCAAATGCCGCCGAGCTGTTAGTGCCGGATAAAAAATTCGTGTTGCAGCAGTTGGATGTAGCCAAAAACCAGCTGTTTAATATGACTGAATCGGCAATAACAAGTGCTGTTCAATTTACGGCGTCCGCCCGGACGGACCTGGATGAGCTTTGGCAGCGGTTATTTGATGCGCGGCAACAATCGGTGAGCCTCAAAAGGCAGCTAGTTGAGGCGTTCGATCCAAAAGCCGCCTTGCAGCGCGGCTACGCTATAGCCAGAAACACAAGCGGACAGCTTATTAAGTCGGGTAAATCACTTAAGGCGGCTAGCAGGTTAAATCTAGAATTAGCTGACGCCGTAGTCGATACCGTAATACAGAAAGTTCGTTTAAAATAGAATCACATGACAGAGCAAAAAACGAATTCTTACCAAAAGCTTAGCACCGAATTGGATGACATAATGGCGCAGCTACAGGCCGATGATGTTGATATTGAACAAGCGGTTAAAGCTTACGCGCGAGGAATGGCTATTGTCAGCGAATTAGAGAAACTGCTTAAAGCGGCCGAAAACAAAGTTAAAAAAATTAAACTGCAATTTGAGAAATGAACTTAGTTTTACTGCTGATAGCGGCAGTGGTTTTGCTGTTCGGATTTGTAGTGGTGTTTGGCGCACCATATCTGCCAACTCTTAAGAAGCAATCCGATGCTGCGCTGGATTTACTGGACCTCAAGCCCGGGCAAACACTACTGGAACTTGGCTGCGGCGACGGCCGGGTTCTTAAGGCCGCCGCCCGGCGGGGAATTAAGGCTATAGGATACGAGCTGAATCCCATCTTAGTAATTATTGCTAAACTTTACACCATCCCAGAGCGCAAAAGCGTGCGCATTATTTGGGGTAATTATTGGACACAAACCTGGCCATCAACTGATGCTATATTCGTATTTTTACTTGATAAGTTTATGGTTAAATTGGACACAAAAATTAAGCATGAAGCGCGTAAGCCGCTAAAGTTAGTAAGCTTTGCCTTTAGCATTCCCGGTAAAAAAGCGGTTCGCAAAAAGGCCGGACTGTACCTTTACACTTACTGATAACTTCGCTACCATTAGCATTATGATAAAAAGAGAAGAAGAAGGCTCGATAGGCCTGTATATCGCGCTGGGCGTATTTGTTGTTTTGTTTGTTGGCGCGCTAGTCTTCGGCATTTGGTCATTCAGTAGCCGGCAGGATTATAAGGACAATTCCGATCTGAAATCCGCAGCCGCCGTAGCCACGGCTGTAAAGCAGGAAGATGCAAAAAAAGACGCTGAATTTGTTGATAAAGAAAAGAACCCACTAAGGACCTACACCGGACCTGAGCAATTTGGCAAGGTGACTGTTCAATATCCAAAAACCTGGAGTGCGGCAATAAACGAAGTCGCCGGTACTACTGCGGTTGACGGTTATTTCCATCCAAATTTTGTTCCCGGTTTTCAGTCCAAGACCAATTTTGCGCTTAGATTACAGGTGGTTCAACAGAGCTATGACAGTGTGCTTAAGCAATTCGATTCATTAACAAAGGCCGGCAAAGTCAAAGTTACGCCATATGTTGCCCCCAAGCAGCCCGGTATCACTGGTGCCCGCATAGAAGGGCAGTTAGATTCACAGAAGAAGGGCGTACTGGTTCTACTGCCGTTGCGCGACAAGACTATAAAGATCTGGACTGAGTCGGACGACTTTATAAATGATCTCAACAATATAATCCTCGCCAACTTGACCTTCCAGCCATAACTCTTGTACCGCGCTTTCCCGGTGGATGGTAAATAGTACAGCAGGCAGCTGTGATTCGGACTGTATAATTAGGCTATTGGAGGGTAAATGGCGCAAAAGCCAGCGGTGGATCAGCGGTTGCTGTTAGCACTTGCCGAGCAGCTCAAAGTGCCGTTGCT
>CAYUOI010000020.1:0-8913 GCA_964446365.1 uncultured Candidatus Saccharibacteria bacterium
ATCCCTCTCCCTGCACCAAAGATATGAGCGTTGTTTACTACATACCTATTTCATATAATTAAGTTATGAATTGCCCAAGTTGCAAAAAAATTATGCGAAAAGTTCGCTGGGAAATTACTAATAACTTTAAAACCGGAAAAGATTTTAAAGAATACGATAAATTCACTTACGAATGCAAAGACGATGATATTTGGGTAACAACTGAAATTCCGATGGCCAAAAATACTGGTAAAAACTTATCAAAATAATTCTTAGTACTAAGAAAGTTGCTAATCCGGTATGGACTCTCGAAGCTAATTATGACTTTTGACAAATTATTTGATGCGGTAGTAATAGCATTCCTAGTAGAGGCGGTTATTAAAGTAGGCTTTCTTTTCTACATTCCGCAGAACCGCAAACCTAATGCAGCTATTGCCTGGTTACTGGTACTTTTTCTGCTGCCGTGGATTGGTATTATATTGTTCTTGCTTATCGGAAATCCAAAATTATCTAAACGTCGTCGAAGTATTCAACTTGAAATTGATAACTTAATTAGTGATGCAATTAATGCTACTGCTTCAAGTAAGCCTATATTTAGCAGTAATGCGCGAGAAAGGTACGAACCTATAGCGAGATTAAGTGAATCGCTGGGAAAACTGCCGGTGCGAGGAAACAATTCCGTTAGCGTTCTTTCCGAGTATGATCTGGCAATTAGCGATATTACTAAGGCCATTTATGCTGCCAAAGAATTTGTCCACCTGGAATACTTTATTATTGCCATAGACGATGCGACCAGACCACTGTTTAAGGCGCTGGAGGACGCTATACACCGCGGAGTTAAAGTTCGTGTACTAATGGATGCGGTTGGATATAGACGGTATCCTAATCGAAAGGAGTTAACAAAATTGCTTTCGGCAATCGGTGCAGACTGGCACCTAATGTTACCAATTAAATTTTCGCCAAGCCTATATAATCGACCGGATTTACGCAATCATCGTAAGGTTGTAGTTATTGATGATAATTTGGCATACATTGGTTCTCAAAATATTATTGATAAGACGTACCACCGGAAAGACAGCATCTTCTATGAAGAGTTGGTGGTCAGGTTATCGGGTCCGATAGTCAGGCAGTGTAATGTTATCTTTGCTAGCGACTGGTATGCTGAAACCGGCGAAGCATTGACCAAATTACTTGATCCGAAATACAGGCCGTTGCCGGTTAGAGCTGGAAAAGTAACTGCCCAAATGTTACCTAGCGGACCATCCTATGATTTGCAGAATAACGCTGCCCTGTTTACGTATTTGTTTAATATCGCTCAAAAACAGATTTATATTACAAATCCTTACTTTGTGCCCACAGAGTCAATGCTTGAAGCGCTTATTAGCGCTGTAAAGCGTGGAGTTGAAGTCATAATGATAAATTCCGAAGTTATGGAACAAGTGCTAGTTGGCCATGCACAAAGGTCATATTACCGCCAACTTATGTCGGCTGGGGTAAACATTTATCTATACAAACCGCCTGTTTTACTGCACTCCAAACATATAACAATTGACAATGATATTGCCGTAATTGGTTCCAGTAATTTGGATATTAGGTCATTTGAGCTCGATCTGGAATGTACGCTTATTACGTATGATCCATCAGTTGTTACAGATTTAAGAAAAGTCCAAAATCTCGATCTAAAAAACAGTGTTAAATTGAGCCTAAGTAGCTGGCAAAAACGGAGCGTAATTACAAGATTATTAGACAGCCTCGCTCGATTAACTTCAGCCCTACAATAACTTTATAAACTCTGAAGCTCTATATAACGACCCGCTTAGGCCTTAGAATTCGCTTTGGTCGTCCAGACGGCACTACCATTTTTTTAAGTTTTTGGCGGATCTGGTCGGCTTCAGCGGCCATTTCGTGGTTTTCGTAAGCCCTGAGTAATAAATTGTAAGTTTCCTGATTCGGCTCTAGCTCGGCTGCCCGCTCTAATTCCTCGAACATCAACTTGCTGTTGCCTAGTCTTTCCTGCACTTTGGCGTAAGCAACATGCCGGGCTGCCAGGTTATCTTCAAGTTTAAGGGCTTGTTCAAAAGCCGTTGCAGCTTTTTCGTAATTTTCAGTTTCATAATAGATCAGTCCTAAGTTGTGCAGACTGGAAGCTGTCGGTTCAATTGAAGAAGCAATTTCAAAGCAGTCTATGGCATCTTTATATTCTTTTTGCTTAGCGTACAGAATACCCAAACGGTTATAAGCGGCCGCATTTTTCTGGTCAATTTTTAGAATAGTTAGTAGAGCCTTTTCAGCGCGCAAGAAACGGTTTTCGCGCATACCTTGATGCGCAATGTCCCATAGTTTACCGAGTTTATCGCTAATTTTGCGCGGTAACGGCGACAGCTCTTCCTGCCTATATTTGGCGCCCTGGAAGGTCAGCAGTCCGAAAAAAGCTACTAAAGCAAGTTCTAGCACGAGCTACAGTATAACACCTAACTTAAGCTTAAGAATAAGTTGGTTAAAAGCAGTTTCGTGTTTGGATTATAGGCAAGAGAAGCTTTGGCGTCATAAGAAGCCTGAAAGTAACCGCGCCATCGCTTGGCTAGTCTAATATCATCTTTCACAAGTGCCTGGGCTAAGCCAGCCTGACAAAGGCGTTCAAGCGTATCTAGTCGATCCGGCAACGCATCTTTGCTTTTCTGCCAGGGATCTACCATGGTAAGGCGGCCCAATAAAGGCTGCCTTAATAGTTCTTTTACGTCATTAACAGCCGCAAGCAGCGGATGAGAATTGTCATTTTGAAGCAGCGCTTGCGCCAAACCTAACCGTTTACCGCTGTAGCGCAAGGCATTTTGAATGGCCTCGCTATTTTGGCCCTGGCCAAGAAAGTACTTTGTCATGTCCGATACTGAAGGTGTTTTTATATCAATATGTTGAGCTCTAGAGTAGATTGTCGGTAATACGCTGTAAGCCGTGCGTGTTGTAAGTATAAAAATGGTATCCTCGGGCGGTTCTTCCAGTAATTTTAGCAGGGCATTTTGGGCCTCGTGGGTCATATTGTGGGCCGCCCTTATAATTATTGCTCGTCTGATGTTATTAGAGCCAATAGTTTTTAGCTGCAAGCGATGTTGCAAATTACGTATATCCTCTATTGAAATACTTCTATCCTTAGCTTCAATATAGATAACTGCCGGGTCTTGCCTTACATCTTCGGCATTTATATCAAGGATATCTTTTACCAGCCCTTCCGCAATGGTTCGTTTGCCCGATCCATCCGGCGCTACCAGCATAAGTGCATGCGGCGGGTCTTGGACAAACTGTGACAATTGCACGCGTACTTGTGGATGCAGCAATAAACTATCCACGTTGTTCCAAAACTTTATTGAATTCATTAGGAACGGGTGCGTCAAAGGTACGCTCGTCCTTGTTTGATATTTCAAGCTGAAGAGATTTAGCGTGCAGCATAAGTCTTGCTGCCCCTAAGCCGCCATATAGCTCGTCACCAACAATAGGAAAACCCAAATGCTTTAGATGCACTCTTAGCTGATGGGTCCGGCCTGTAAGGGGCGTAAGTTCCACTAGGCTTTTACCGTTTACGGTCTGCAACACGCGGTAGCGCGTCTGGGCTGCCTTACCGTTAGCACCGGTACGAAATGTTGACGGCGCTTTGGGATTGCGTTCAATCGGTATGTCTATAATCGCCTCGGCTTCTTTTAAGCTTCCCTGAACAATAGCGATATAGGTCTTTTTGACTTTGCGGGTACTAAACTGCTTTTGCAGCCAAGCCATTGTTTCGCTATTTTTTGCACAAATCATCACGCCGCTGGTGGCACGATCTAGCCGATGCACAATGCCTGCCCGGTCACCTGGCTGGCCGGTCTTTTGGCGTACAAAAGATGCCACTGAAGGCTCATTCCAGTATTTGCCGCGGCTATGGCTAATAATGCCTGCCGGTTTATTGACTACGATTACGTTGTTGTCTTCGTAAATAACCGGTAGATCGATGTCTTCAATTTTATCAATTTCCGACTCGTCAAAATCAGTTTTTAACTTATCTCCAATACGAACTTTGGAACCAGCTTTAACGGTTTCCTTATTTAGAGTAATCCGGCCGTCATCAATTAACCGGCGGATGTGGGCCCGGCTTAATGACGGCAGTAATTGTCCGGCCACAATATCTATACGTTGGCCAGCTTGCTCATTAACCGTTAATGTTTTAGCCATGCGCTTTACCGTTCTTCTTATGTTTTTTCGTCTTGCCGCGTGACTCCTTAAAGAAATGAATTCCCAACGCAACAGCGCCCAGGCCGACAATCAGCTCAAGCAAACCGTGCCCAAGACTTTCAAAGCCAAACAAACCTTTTTCGCTCATGATTTAGCACGCAAGCCGACAGCCTGCTGGGCTTTAAAAAGAGTTTTATTTGCTTGCTCGTTCATGAGCCGCTCGCTGTCTTCAAGTTTTTTAAGTATGGTGGCTTCATCAATGGTCGCCAATTTCTTCTGGAACTCAGACAAAAAGTCTTTAACCTGATCGGCTACTTCCTGCTTGAGATCACCGTAACTGGTTTGGCCATTATGATGCTCAGCGACTGCGTCAAGGCTTTCGCCGGCTAACAAAGCATGCAATTGCAGCAGGTTACTTATTCCCGGTTGCTTGTCATAGTTTAAAGTAACTTTGCCGATGCTATCGGTGGCGGCGCCCATAACCTTAGCGGCGGCTGAATCGGGCGTGTCGTTTAGGAATATGACACCCCTTCCGGTCTCATCCGATTTGCTCATTTTTTTGGTCGGATCTTGTAAATCGCGCATCCTCAAACCTTGATCCTTGCCGAAGAAAGCGTGTTGCTCTTTGACCGGTTTCGGTATGGTGAATATCTCGCCGAACTGACTATTCATGCGACTGCCTATATCGCGCGTAAACTCAAGGTGTTGCGATTGGTCGTCGCCTACCGGTACGTAGCTAGCGCCATAAAGCAGAATATCGGCCGCCATAAGTACTGGATAGTTAAACAAACCAACGCTTATGCGATCTTCACTTAACTTGGCCGATTTGTCCTTAAACTGGGTCATGCGTTGAAGCTCGCCCATGCCCGTAAAACAATCTAATATCCATGTAAGCTCACTGTGCGCCGGAATATAGCTTTGCCGGTAGATGTGAATATCGGGGTTGTCGATCGGCAGGCCGGCCGCCACAAATATTTTTAAATTATTCATAACTTGATCGTGCAACTTGCTATGGTCGATTGGCGTCGTGAAGCTGTGCAAATCAGGAATGAACATACTAATTTGATAGTCGCCCGAGTGTTTCTTAGCCATATCAATCAAGGGGTACATCGCCCCGAAGACGTGCCCAATATGTAAATCATTGTTAGCCCTAAGGCCAGTTAAAATAACAGGTTTACTCATATTTCTTCCATATTATAGCGTGTAAATATTGTTTTACGGCGGCGCATAACGTAAATTACGCGCCGCCAGCGTCCATATCTAACTATCAGTCGATGGTATTTCAACGGCTGCGTCAGAGTTTTCATAGCTATCAATTTCGTAATAGCTATTACCGTCATTTAAATAGCCAAAACGGTATATGCTTTCGCAGACATCACCCGGCTGATTCAATTCTTCGCTCATAGTATCCTTTCTTAATTAATTCTTGAAGTTATTGCCAGGCCAGAGATATTTTGATTTATGATGGCTGTGACTAAACCTATAATGATATAAACTCATGACGAATCCGCCAGTAACAATACGGCGACCATCTTCAGCGGATCTATTGTTCCATTGATCTGATCTTGTGCTATCACAGAAAGCTCAGTGCAGCCTAAAATGACTGTACTTGCTCCGCGCTGCAAGAGTTTATTGACCTCGGCTTCTAGTACGGCCCTATTTTTAGCTACATCTCTGCCCGCAATGGTGTTTCTAATTATTTTCTCAATAGTATCCTGATTTTTGGGTTGTAATATTTGGATCCCACTAGGCAGAGCAGAACTGAACAAACCGCTTTTTAGGCTAGCCGGTGAAGCTAACAAGCCAACCTTGGTAGCATTTTGATCGGACAGCTTTTGACCAACTAAGTCGACCAGCGAAATCGGCCGAATGCCGATAAACTTAGTAATGTCTTCTATTAGCAAATGGGCCGTATTGCAGGCAATAACGGCGTGGGTCAGTGAAAGCTTGCCAAAGACAGTAAAGACTTTCCTTTAATACAGCCAGAGCCTCGTGCCGTTTACCGGGCTCCGTGATAAAATCCGGGAATGGAATTGAACAGTGCAAAATTTCCGGAAAATCGTCAGCTTGTTTTGCGCCGTATTTAACCGCCTCATCCAGTATGAGTTTATGTAAATAAAGGCTGGCCTGCGGCCCCATTCCGCCAATAATTAGTATTTTCCTATTCATAGCTTTTCTCCATATGGTTAAATGTTTTTTCAGCTTTAAAACCGTGGCAGGCGGCAAAGCCGACTTTATTCAATCCGTTTTTAGACTTGCCAAACCAACTCCTTAGCCGCTTTTAAATTTCCGTTCCTTACTTCGCTAAAAATTTGTTGTTTGCCCTTACCAGACTGCAAGCATAGTAAGCCAACCAGTGCTTCGCCAGCTATAAGGGCATCCCGGCACTGCCTTGCCAGTCCATGATCCATGTCCGGCGGTGATCCCGCTAGTACCTCTACAGCTAGTGGAAATAAACGTGGCGAACTACTAACCACTTGTAAAAGTGGCGTGGTAATTCCCAGTTGTTCTGGTGAAAGATCTGGATTGTTGATTCTCATATAAGCTCCTTTGAAATTAAAAAAACCGCCTGGCGGCGGTTTACGTTTTGACACGAATAAATATCTAGCTTACCGCCTCATTAACTTCGGTAAACCAATAATTTAAATTCCGTGCCAGATTTGACATGAAGAGTACTATAACACCACTATTGGGGCGATGCAAGCCCCCAGGCATCAATCGCACCTGTTGCTGGCGTCCAAATTGTACGATACGACTTTACTTCGTTTATGTAATTGGGATCTTGTAGCTTAGATCGCCACCAATCTTCTATTTGCCACCATGTAAGTTTCTCTTCTTCTGTCGTCTTAAGTTCACGGCCCTTTTCCAGAATGTTTAATATGTCCTCTACGGCCGGCGGAAGGGTGGCGATTGACTGAATATTGCCGACCAGCACTAAGGTATCATCCCATCCAGTGCCGTCACCGTCAGATATGCGCAGGCCAATTTGCCGGTGGCCATTAATCCAGACTATTTTGCACGACTCTATAAAGCCTTTGACCGCTTGAATGTTATTATCGCCCGGACTGGATATAAATTCCCAATAATCTTTTTTATCCGAGCCATTAGCATCGGTAGTCGCTATTGCCAACGAGTCAAAGGTTTGTTCAAGTACGCCGTTTCTGGTGACTTTTACGGTCGCGTAGTGCGTCTTAAACTCACCCTGTAGCGTTATACCTAAAGAAGCTAGAGAATCAATCTGTTCGGAACCTGTATAACTACCCAGTGAACGGTCTGGCGCTAAAGCGGGCCACAGACTTTGCTCAATAAAAGTATCGCCTGAGTCCAGGTTTGCGGTGTCGCTCATTTGCTCGCCATGGCTACCCATAGAAAAGCTTAGCGTTTAGTGAATTGACGTTGCTTACGGGCGCCGCGCAGGCCAAACTTCTTTCGCTCTTTTTCTCGTGGATCCCTACCCAGTAAATCGGCTCGTTTAAGTGTACCCTTAAGATTCTCGTTCATTTCGGCCAAGGCTTTAGAAATACCAAGTCGAATAGCTTCAACCTGGCCGTTGTGGCCGCCACCTGAAACTTTGGCGCTAATGTTGAATTTATTAGTCTGTTCTATAACAGCAAAAGGCCGTTCGAGCTCTTTGAGTAGATATTTACTGTCACTTAAGTATTCTTCTGCCGGTTTGTCATTAATTGTGATTTTACCGGTACCGCCTTGCAGGCGTACGCGTGCCGTAGCGCTTTTGCGTCGGCCGAGGGCGTAGAAGTAATCATTTTTAGCCATTATTTGCCTTCTTTCAGACTAAGTTGAGTTGGTTGCTGGGCGCTGTGTTCATGTTCGGCGCCGGCGTAAATCTTTAAACGCGCTAAGCGGCCGGGTCGAAGTTTATTGACTGGCAGCATGCCGCGAATGGCGTGTTCAACAATCTTGGTGGGATCGAGCGCCCGCTGCTCTTCAAGCCTGCGTTCACGTAAACCGCCAGGGTAGTTACTGTGCTTATAATACATTTTGGCCTTCTCCTTGTTGCCCGTAACGACCAGATTTTGAGCGTTAGTGACAATTACGTAGTCGCCGCAATCTATATGGCTCGTGAACTGCGGTTTGCCCTTGCCGAGCAGTAATTGGGCAGCAACCGTAGCAAGACGGCCCAATGGCACCTCAGCAGCGTCAAGTACGTACCACCTACGGGTAACATCAGTCGGTTTGGCGCTATAAGTTTTCATCTGTCGCCCCTTCTTCCGGTTCGTTTTGGTGCCTGCAGGTTGTTAGCAGCTTTTGGCGTTGCTTTGGTTGCCCGCGATAACTTTGGCTTGTCATCAGTTGCTTGCTCGCTCGCTTCGTGCTGCTGTTTCTGAGGCTGTTTTACGTCAGCTTCAGGTACGGCAGCAGCTTTAATATCATCAACAAAGCTTACATTAGCAAGTTCGGCATTATCACCGCGTCTAAAACCGGCTTTTTTAATGCGCAAATGGCCGCTGTTACGATTCTTTAATTTGGGCGCAATTTCATCCATTAGGCGGTGGGCGCTCTCAACCGTTTGTAAGTCAGCTATTAATTGCCGGCGCGCGGCCAGGTCACCTTTTTTAGCTTTAGTTATTAGTTTCTCAACATAAGGCACAAGTTCTTTGGCCTTAGGTAAAGTAGTTTGTATGGTGCTGTGCACTATCAAAGAATCAGCTAGGCTTTTAATAAGCGCCCGGCGTTGGTCGGTTTTGCGGTGAAATTTTCTACCTTTATAAC
>CAYUOI010000021.1:0-8879 GCA_964446365.1 uncultured Candidatus Saccharibacteria bacterium
CCAAATTGTTCATCGGGCCGTGTCAGCTCCGGTTCAATCTCAACCTTGAACAAATCTTTGACCACGACAGCGATTGCCTTAGTAATTTCATCTCTCATTTATGTAATGATAACAGACTACGGCTTGTCGGCTTGAACCACTTTGATGCCCAGCCACAGCACGGCGTACATACCGATAAGCAAAGTAAAGAATAGTAGCGTAGTAGTAAAAAACTGGGGATGTTGAGCCGGATTTACGAATTGATCCGACACATCAAACAGCAGCCCGGCAGGGTTGATAAGTACATCCCAGCTATTGAGCCGGAAGATACGGCCCAAATACATCGCAAAACTGCACAGTAGCAACACCCCGGCCATAATTACATGGGCATCTTTTCGTTTTAATTTATCGCTAAGTTGCTTCTGCACCATAAACACACTGGTAAAACCGAGCGCCATGCCGGTAAAGATGAATGAAAAGAACATTACGCTGTCATACAGCAAACTGACTTCGCCGGTACTTTGCAGATGTATCAGATCGGTTACCAGGTAAAAACTATTGGGCAGAAAGGCTAACCAAAGAGCGGTTAAGATTAGTGGCTTGGCACTTTGCCAGCGGTGAGTCTTAAGGCTCTGGGCTAGGTACCAGGCGAATACCAGCGGTAGCCAGGCCAGAAATAAATTCCAGATCAAAAAGGCATAACGCGTGCTTTGGGCGCCGACAAATCGGGCTATAAAAAAGCCGGCACTGATGGCGCTGGCCAGTAGTAAGGCCTTGATGTACTGCCGCTCCGCGGTGTTTGGCCTTATTTTCATAGCTCTATTATAGCAACCGTAAGAAGTAATTCTGAGGTATACTTAGGATTCATGAAATTGATGGTAATTATCGGTAGCGTGCGCGACAGCCGCAAAGCGGATATTGTAGCTAATTGGGCAATTGACCGCTTGCGACAGGCCACCTCAATTGAAGTTGATGTGGCCGATCTAAAAGAAGTTGATCTGCCTTTTTTCAATGAAGCCGTTATTCCATCTGCCGCCAACGGCCAGTTCCAAAATGCCAAAGGCACTGAATGGTCAAAACGGGTGGCCGCGGCTGATGCTTTTATAATGACCGTGGCTGAATACAATCACGGGCCTACCCCGGTCCTCAAAAACGCTATAGATTGGGTTTATGAAGGCTGGATGAATAAGCCGGTTGGAATGATTAGCTATGGTGGGCTGGCAGCCGGTACCCGCGCGGCTCAGCAGCTGAAACAAAACGTTTTAAACGTGAAGCTTTTCCCCACGCTAGCTAACGTGCACATTCCGTTTGCCGGTATGGCTTTCGATGAAAACGGCCAGCCAAAAGATCCGGAGCACCTAAATAGCAGCTTCGATAAAATGTTGGAAGAGCTTAAAGATCTCCAACAACGCTTGGCCAGCTAGGTAACTCCTTATACAATAGATCCATGCAATTTGTGGAGGTTGTCCGCGACGCCGTGCGTCATATGATGTCTGGCGTAGCCCGCTGGTTGGATAAGTTCAGCCACGGCAAAATCACCCCCAATATGATTACAGCTACCGGCCTGGTGGCACACGTCTTTATTGCTTTCTTTATTGGCTTCGATTATCTGTGGTTGTCGGCGTTTTTGCTTATATTCTTTGGTTTGTTTGATGCCCTGGATGGCGTCCTGGCACGAGTGCAGCAGCGCGAATCTACAGTCGGCAGACTGTTTGATTCGGTCAGCGACCGTCTAAAGGAAGTTCTGCTGTACACGGCCATTGGCTACAACATCATCAACTACACGGACCGACCGCTGCTGGCAATATGGGCAATACTGGCCTGCGGCTTGGCCCTATGCGTCAGTTATCTAAACGCCGTTGGCGACGCTGCCATGAGACAGGCCGGCAAAGAACACGACAGCAATAAAACTTTCCGGGTTGGTTGGGCCAGTTTTGAAATTCGGATATTTATCCTGCTTTGCGGACTGATAACCGGCCGGCTGCCATTGGCCGTTATTGTTATTAGCGTTCTGGCCGCACTTACCATTTGGCAGCGCTTCAATCACATCCAAGGCAAGCTACGTGTTCAAGATTGATTTGCATACCCATTCTTCGGCCTCACCGGACGGCGGCCTGACGCAGGCTCATTACGACAAGGTATTTTCATCCGGTCTGCTGGATTGCTGCGCAATAACCGATCATAACCGGATCGACAATGCCGTGGCTTTACAGCGTGCTTTGGGACCAAGCCGAATTATTATTGGCGAAGAAATAATGACGACAGTCGGCGAAATTATTGGTTTATTCCTGGAGAGACCGGTGCTGGCTGGACAAACGCCGCTGGAAACCGCCAAAGCCATTAAGGCCCAGAACGGTGTTGTCTATATTCCCCATCCGTTTGAAACCGTCCGTAAAGGCTTGCCCAAAAAAGCTTTAGACGAAATCGCCAGCCTGGTCGATATTGTCGAAGTTCACAATGGCCGGGCATGGCTTCAGAACCGCGGCGCCCAAGCCGCCGCCTGGGCTAAATTACATCACAAACTGCGGGCTGCCAGCAGCGACGCCCACGGTTATCGCGGTCTGGGCAGCGGTATTACAGTTTTAACTGAAATCCCGACTCGCCAGAACTTTAAAAAGCTGCTGTCTAAAGCCCACTTGCAAACCCGTCCGCCACATTTACGCAGTCTTTTATATCCTAAATTGCATAGATTAAGCCGAAAATTGGGGATTAAAAAGTAGTGGGCAAAGAAATACTGTTCGCTATCTGGTTCTTTCTGCCGGCTGGTCTTGCTAACGCCGCGCCGGTTTTCGCAAATAAAATTCCATACTTGAAACGCTGGAATACGCCGCTTGATTTCGGCCTGCATTTCCGCGGCAAACGTATATTCGGCAAAAACAAGACCTGGCGCGGGCTGCTTAGCGGAATTGTCGTCGGCAGTCTAGTGGCGCTATTGCAGCGCTATGGCTATAACCACTCGGAGCTTCTGCAGGATATAACTTATTTGAACTACTCGGCTATCCATGTCGGTTTACTGGGCGGCGCCCTAGGCGCCGGCGCGCTGCTGGGTGATGCCATTGAAAGTTTCTTCAAACGGCAGTTTGGCGTTCCTTCCGGCCGTAGCTGGTTCCCATTTGACCAGATCGACTATATCATCGGCGGACTGCTTGTGAGCTCGCTGGTAATCGACATGCCCCACTACCGTTACTGGATAATTTTTGCCGTCTGGTTTGTGATTCATCTATCGGCCGGCCCGGTCGCGCATGCCCTGGGTTTAAAAAGCCGCCCGATCTAAACTAATCTTGATCAAGTTTACGCATCACGACGCTACCCAGTGCTTCAGTCAACCTGAGCGCCATTCCCAACGCCGGGCGATATAATTCCGGCAAGTAAGTCTTTAGGTCTAAAGCTCTAGTGTAGCCCTTTATAACCGATTCGAGAGCGTCACTATAAGCTTTGTCGGTATCAATTAAAGCAGTGTACAACTTGCCGGTGTCCGAATTGGGGTCGACTAATTCCAGAATTTGTCGGCTGACTTCAGCTTTACTTATACCGCCGGCGCCCGGCGCAATTTGAGCCAGCCCGAGAGCTGAAAGTGCCTTGCGGCCTAAAGCCGTCGGCAATTCAAGCGCCCGCTGAAGTCGATCAATATTAAGTTCATCGCGTGTGTCGCTAAGCGCTACTGTAAAGCTGCGTGCTTTATGGGCATAGTAGCGCAAAAATATATCCGAAAAATCGGGGGTTTCAACCTGGAGATACTGCAAGGGATCTCCAACGCGCCACTCTGAACCAACTTTATCTAAATGGTCGACAAAGGCGGCGTCAATGGTGTGCACTCCGGCTTTGAGCAATCCGGTTCGCCAGATGTTGGACTCCACAGAAACATGCCACTTGGACTCAATTTCCTTAAAAAGATTCCGGTAGCCATCAATAACCACCGTCGAATCCTCGTTTTTTGCGTCATAGGTTATCAATACATCAAGATCACTGCGACGGTCAGCCGTACCTTGCGCTACCGAACCATAAACCATGGCACCATCAAAAGCTCTGAACGCCGGTTCGGCCTGCTTGTCGCCAATTTGGTCAAGAAAACGATCTTTAAGATTATCCAGAAGATAGTGAGCGGCCTTATCGTGGGCGCCAATTTGCGGAACCCTGCCTTCAACAACTTCCTCGTAAGTGAACACTTTTCCCATATTTAGGAGCACTATAGCCTAGGACATGCCCAAACCAAAGCATGAGCATATTACGGTTCGGCGCGAACGAAACACTCCCATGCCAGAGCGGCGTGCATAAAATCTTCCGAAGTTTCTTTGAATAATTTTTCGGTTTGTGACGGCATGGCCTTTAAAGCCGCGCATTTTTTGTCGCAAAGTTCGTCAGTTAAATGTAGGGCAATGTCGCAATCCTCGGCCTTTTTCAGTGGTGGTTTATCGATGTTGAAATAAAAATTGAACTTCTCATCCAGTTGCTTCATGTATTTTTCATAGGTTTGGACTTCTTCGACATATTGATAAACTAATGCGTTGCTTCCCCGCACCGCCCGGCCCACCCAGCGCGAGACGGCTTTGTGGTCGTTGTGGCCGGTAAGCCCGTCTGGCCCAAAAGTTAAGATAGTGTCCGGCTGGTGCGTATCGATAAAGGCTTTGACGGCCCGGCCGCCTTCTTCGTCAGCCACGTTTGCACAGCCGCCGTCGGCATAATCGAGACAATGATAATCTTCGATCCCCAGCACTTTAAGGCCGTCGGCCATTTCCTTAGCGCGAATCTTGCCCAATTCATTAGCCGGCCAGCGACTTACGTCCTGAACGCCGGCCTCGCCCTTAGTTAGTGTCAGGCAAATTACTCTTTGTTCATTGGCAACCGCCGAGGCCAGCAAACCGCCGGCACAAAAAGTTTCATCGTCCGGATGAGCCCAGACAGCCAAAATTGTACCCAGCTGCTTAACATCATCAGGTGTCGTTATTGAAGCGGCCATGGTAATTGTTCAGTCATTTAAGACTTGTTTTAACTTTTCCTGTAACTCGACCGGCGTCGGGTTAATCCCGTTAGTAATGGCTAGATATAGGCTGACAAAATCGCCATAAGCTATAGCCCAAACCAGTTGTTCGAGGATAGAACTTCCCTGGACGTTAACAGTTAGCGGAGCTGGTCGTTTGCCAGATGCTAAACGGCCTATGACTTCGAATCTTTTTTGAACTCTTGGATGTTCCAGATTACTTGCTAGCTCAATAACGCTGTAGGGCTTCTGTACAGGCTGGCCCAGCCAACCGCTTAACTCATTATGATTCCATTCCGGATATTGGTTAAACCAGGCTAAGTTTTTAGAGTTTTCATTAAGGCTAATTTTCCATTTATAAGCAGCAGGTACTAATAACGGGCCGGAGTAAATTACAATTGAGCGACCCATGACTTCAGTAGCTAATTTTTTAGTCGGATTTTGAGCAGTCGGAATATTGGGTAACCATTCTGTCATTTGTGCTTTTAAAAATTCTGCAGTCGACGCCAATTCTTGTAGCGACCCTACAGGCGCAAAACCGGCGGCTTCTAAAACAGTAACTAATGCTCGAAAGCTATAGAAAGTAGCAAAACGCGGCTGTCCTACCTGTGGTAACACAATGTGCGGATAGTTTTTGGCTTTGGCAATGTCTATAAGCTTGCCACCGCCAGCCAGCACCACTACCTTTGTGCCTTTGGCCTCCGCTTCTTCTAAAGTAGATAAAGTTTCTTCGGTATTGCCGGAATAACTGGAAGCTATAAATAGGGTTTTATCGCTTACGTAAGACGGAATATGATACTGGCGCGTTACTTCAAATGGAATTTGATAGCCGGGCCAGCTCTGGGCCATAAGCGCCGCCAGCGCTGATCCGCCCATTCCGGAAAATACAATGTTATTGCAGCCGCTTGGCACGGAAATACTACCAAAGTCGTGGCTAAGCTGTTGCCATTCGTCGGCGGCCACTCCAAGGGCGTCCTGCGGGTCGCGCTGCTTAATCAAATTTGCGTCATCTAACACACTTGGCTCCAATCCGCTTTTGTTTACAAAAAAGTTTTGCTACGCTTACATTGTAAATTGGAAATCATACGTAAGCTAGGGGGTGGAATGTTCGGACACGACGATAAAGATCAAAACAATGACCAAGGCACGCCAATGCTACCTGTACCGGACGATTTATTAACCGAAGATACAGCCACTGATGCGCCGGTAAATAACGCGCAACCAGCTGATCAAACCGGAGCTCCAACCGTAAGTACCGATCCCGTCGCTGCAGCCGCACCGGCTGATGATTTATTAACTGCTACGCCGACAGATGACTTATTAAATATAAAAAGAAATGCGCTTCAGCAGTTGCAGCCATTGGTTGGTCATTTAGACCAAACCCCCGAAGAAAAGTTCAAAACGACTATGATGATGATTCAAGCTGCCGACGACAAAAGACTAGTTCAAACTGCCTACGACGCCGCCCAACAGATTACAGATGAAAAGGCCCGAGCCCAGGCGTTGCTGGACGTGATTAACGAAATCAATTACTTCACCCACCCCCAGGACAACTAGGTCGCACCAATCTGCCACCGGCTAGGACGTGTTAGTTTGTAAGTTTTTTGCGCAAGTAGACTTGGTATAAGCCGAAGCCAAGTATTGAAGCTAGCGTAAAACCAACGGCTGCTGTTTCGCCCGGGCCGGTATTAGCCATAGTGCCGGTAGCAGGTTGCGAACTAGTGTTGGTTGATGCCGAAGGATTTGTGGGTGAAGTGGAACTGGATGACGGCTGACCGGAGTTATTACCTGATGTACTTGAGCTGTTTAAACTTGAAGGCGTAGGGGTTGCGGATGAACTGCTTGGCGTAGGTGTGGGCGTTTTAGTCTCGGTCGGCTTGTCGGCCGGCTGCGTAGAAGCTGCGTTTTTATCGTGGTAATGGCGGTACAATGCCCGGCCGCCAAAGAATAAACCTAATACTACAGCGACAGTAGCCGCTAATGTAACAAAAGCCAGTATCCAGGCCAAGCCGACGCGCTCGCGCTTCTCTGCCTGATAATATTCCTGGACCTCAGCCGGTACGGCGTCCAGATTCTTGTCTTTACGCTTAAAGGGCCACATAAACAACCTCTATCAATAGTCTAAACCATAGCAGGATTTAGCCTATTTGGCAATATTAGGAAGCTATTTGAATCAAGCGAGCTCTCTAAGACCGAAAGGCTTGTCTTGCTGTAGCAAATAGAACTTAGCGAGCATATAGGACAAAAGTGACTATAAGCGGAGCGCAACCCGAGAAGGCTGGGCATATACCTAGCCTTCCCGGCGTGTAGCGGTCACTTTTTCCTATGTGCGAGCTTACATGCCCATCATGCCGGGGTCCATACCGCCGGCTGCAGCTTCTTTCTTTTCGGGAACATCGGCAACTAATGCGCCCATGGTCATGGCGGTGCCGGCAATAGAGACGGCGTTTTGAATAGCTTCTTTGGTTACACGGGTCGGGTCAACAATACCATTGGCTTTCAGATCAACTAGCTTAACGGGGTTACTGACGTCTACACCTTGGCCGCGTTTGCCGTTTTTAACTTGCGGCAGCCACTCGTCAGCGTTCAAGCCGGCATTTTCTAGCAGAATTCGGAAAGGTTGTTCCAGAGCCAGCGCCAGTAGATGCGCGCCAGCCGCAGTCGAATCTGTACCTGTTGCGTTAACGACGGCCGCTAAATTAACCAGGGTTACGCCGCCGCCAGGCACAATACCCTCTTCAAGAGCAGCCTTAACTGCGTGCACAGCGTCATCAACCCGGAATTTCTTTTCTTCAATTTCGGTTTCTGTGGCGCCGCCGACTTTTATGACAGCAACCTTGCCCTGCAGGGCGGCCCGGCGTTTTTCCATATTCTCACGGTCATATTCGCTGGTAGCGTTGGCTATCTGGGCGTTAATCTGACCAATGCGCGCTTTAACGGCTGAGGCGCTACCACCGCCTTCAATGATGGTGGTGTTATCTTTATCTACAATAATTTTGCGGGCGTTGCCGACCACTTCCAGCTCAACGTTTTCAAACGTCATACCGCGGTCGTCGGTAATTACCTCGCCGCCGGTCAGGATGGCAATGTCTTCTAGGATTTCCTTGCGGCGGTCGCCAAAGGCCGGCGCTTTAACGGCAATCGTGTTAAAGACACCCTTTAATTTGTTCAACACCAATGTGCCCAAGGCTTCGCCTTCGACATCTTCGGCAATTAGCACTAAATCTTTCTTGCCAGCTTGGGCCAGCTTTTCAAGTAAAGGTAAAAATTCCTGAATTGAGCTGATTTTCTTGTCTGTAATCACGATAGCCGGTTTGTCAGCAACAGCTTCCATGCGCTCGGTATCAGTTACCATGTAGGGGCTGACAAAGCCGCGGTCAAAGGTGAAACCTTCCACGACTTCGCTCTCCAGGGCCAAGCCCTGGCCTTCTTCAACTGTAACTACGCCGTCTTTGCCAACGTTAGCAATGACTTCGGCAATTAAATTACCGATTTCGGCGTCGCCGGCACTGATGGTGCCGACTTCGGCCACGCGCTGTTTGTTGGCTTTAATATCTTCAGAGTAACTGCCCAGTTTGGCCATTACGGTTTCAGCGGCAGCTTCCAGGCCTTTGCGTAGTTGCATCGGGTTGTGACCAGCGGCAATCAGCTTGTTAGCTTCATTTAAAATGTGATAAGTCAGCACTGTAACAGTGGTGGTACCATCACCGGCGACATCGTTCATTTTGCTGGCAGCCTGCTTAATAAGCTCCGCGCCAACCTTGTAGCCCAGCGTTTCGTCATCAACGTCAGCCAGGTCAACGCCCTTAGCCACGGTCACGCCATCGTGTGTTACGGTCGGGTTGCCATATGATTTGCTCAGAACCACATTACGGCCCTTCGGACCCATGGTGGTTTTGACGGCATCGTATAAAAGCTTGGC
>CAYUOI010000022.1:0-8808 GCA_964446365.1 uncultured Candidatus Saccharibacteria bacterium
CGCGGCCGAACCACGAATACATCCAGGTTCTAAACGCCGACTTTCCTGATTTTGATGTTTCAGACATGCGTTTTCTGGGTAACGGCTGGTTTAGCGCCGCAATGCTGGTAAATGATGAATGGGTGTTCCGTTTCCCGCGCCATTTGTTTGATCCAGAAAATTTTTCTGAGTACAGATTGCGTCAACTACAACGCGAACCCGATGTGCTGAAAGCAATTCATGGGCGAACACCATACCAAACGCCGCTGCCGGAAATGGTTCCCCGGAGCCGTCTTTACCACGGCTACCGAATAGTGCCCGGCAAGTTGTGGAGCGAAAAAGAGCAGACCCATAGATCTGAAGCCTTTCTTGATAAATGGCTGGACGCCCGCCAAGCCATCTCAGAAGCCCTGCCAACAGATGAGGCCCGCCAGCTTGGGGTGCCAGACTACGATATAGAAATTCTGTTAAATGAGCTGACTGATGTTGGCGAGGAAGAAGCTACACCCCGTGATGTTAAAGAGCTTCTGCGCACCGCCAGCGAATCTGTGCACTCGACCATGCCCAGTAAAGACTCATGGACTTTCATTCATACTGATCTACAGGTTAGAAACACTTTGCTTGACGAAAATGACAATATAACCGGCGTGATTGACTTTGGCGCTTCCGAAATTGGTCCTATTGAGGCCGATTTTGCTTTCTGGAACAATTGGCGCGACGATAGCCTGGAGCGGGTTGCTAAACTGTCCGCCGAGCGGGGGCAACCCATTGATGTTAACCTCACAAAAGCCATCCGTCAGATTTATGACTTTTATGACTATTTGCTATCAAAAAGATACGGCGCTGATGATTCGGCAAAATTCTACTGGGACAAAATAAACTGGTGGATAGGCCAAAACAGTTAGTATTATTAAGTAATTGTGAGATTTCTCGCAGAACGATGACCCACTATTGAGGAAAATAGGCCAACGTATCTACGCGTTAGTGCTTACTAGCCCGATTAAACACCCGCCTGGTGTAAAGACGGACACATGCAGAATCTAGTTAGCAAACACTAAAGACGACACATAAAGCTCGTCTGTAGCGGATACAAACAAACCGTAAACGGAGGTATGCCTATGCGCATTCAATCCCCCGAGCACGGCCGCGCCTTGCGTAAAGGCCTTGGCATTTTAGGTGCCGCCATGCTCACTATGACTATTACAAACAATAATCAGAACCATTCGCCGCCAGAAAGAGTCTATGCCCAATCGGTAGGCAATCCGGCCATTATTCATCTACCGCGAGGTTGCCTGGATATAACGCTAACAAAAGTCTGTACAACTTCCACAACCGAGGCGACAACCACAACCGAGGCGACAACCACAACCGAACCGGTCACCACAACAACCGCCGAGCCTACGCCGCCGCCAACGAAAGAAGCACAACGGCTGGAAACCCCGGATACAGCTCCACCCGATACTGAGCCCCCAGAGCCAGCACCATCCGAGCCTGAAATACAATCACCAGACGGCACCATGAGGGACATGGGCGAGTTCCTGGCGACCTGCTATGACTTGCGCGGCAGAACAGCTAGTGGCACTACCGTGCACGACGGCACAATCGCCGTTGACCCTAATCTAATTCCGCTGGGCTCAAGTCTGCATATCGAGGGCTGGGGCGATGGCACGGCCGAAGACACCGGCGGCGCCATTAAAGGTCACCATATAGATATTTGGCGCGAAAATTGCGCTGGCTGGGATAACCCGCGGTTCGAGGTTTTCATCGTAAACGGCTAGCAAAAAATGAACACTTGACTTGTTAAGTATGGCGCGATAAAGTGGGTGTAATGAGTGAGTATGCTTTTGAAGTAGATAAAGTTGCCAAGTATTTTGGCGACGTTAAAGCCCTGGACGGCGTTAGCCTGAAAGCCGATAAAGGTAAAATCTTTGGCCTTTTGGGTCCTAACGGCGCCGGCAAAACAACTCTGGTTAACATGCTGGCCACGCTGTCCGAACCGACCAAGGGCAGTCTGAAAGTACTCGACGTCGATGTCATGAAGCACCCACAGCGCGTCCGCGAACTTATTGGTCTAGCCGGGCAATTCGCGGCCGTTGATGAATACCTGACTGGCGAGGAAAACCTCTATATGGTCGGGCGGCTTTATCACTTAAGCGCCACTGAAGCCAAGCGCCGTACCAAAGATATACTAGAGCAGCTAAAACTAACCGAAGCTGCTAAGCGCCAGGCCCGTACCTACTCCGGCGGTATGCGCCGTAGGCTGGATCTGGGCGCCTGCTTAGTCGGAAAGCCGCAAATTTTATTCCTAGACGAACCCACCACAGGCCTAGATCCACGCACCCGCCTGGATTTGTGGCATATTATCCGTGATTTGGTCAAAGGCGGTACCAGCATTTTGCTTACAACACAGTATCTGGAAGAGGCCGATGAACTGGCCGATATGATAGCCGTAATTGACCGCGGTAAATTAATTGCAGAAGGCACCAGCCAGCAGCTTAAGGCCAAGCTGGGCGGCGACGTTATTGAGTTCGAATTGGAAGAACCGGCTAAAAAAGACAAAGCTATGCAGGCCGTTGCCAAATTGGGCCGTAAGAAACCGACCTATAACGAAGACAGTCAGACGGTAACCCTGGCCGTTGGCGGTAATGGTTCAAAAATGCTGGCCGAAGTCGTCCGCGCGCTGGATAGCGCCGGTGTGGCGCCGCATACCCTATCGTTGCATGAACCTTCGCTTGACGACGTCTTCCTTGCCCTGACCGGTACCAAAGCCTCGGCCGTAGCGACAGCTGCAACACCAAAGAAAGGCCGCCGTAATGTGGAATAGCGTTTATTACCAAATTACTGACACTTGGGCAATCACCCGCCGCAACCTGTTGCGCTACATTCGCCTGCCACAGCTAGTTTTCTTTAGCGCAATCCAGCCTATTATATTTTTGACTCTGTTTAACTTTGTCTTTGGTGGTGCCCTTGGCCATGCCGGTGCTGCTCTGCATGGTAAGTACATTAATTACTTGCTGCCCGGAATTATGGTTCAGGTTACGCTGTTTGGCGGACTGCAAACTGGCATAGGCTTGGCCCGCGACCTCAAAAGCGGACTGGTAGACCGCTGGCGTAGTTTGCCGATGAGCCGGGCGGCGGTTCTGTCCGGCCGCACCCTAGCCGACATGTTGCGCAATGTAGTGGTGATTTCAATAATGTTGATCGTTGGCCATCTATACGGCTTTCGTTTTTATAACGGCTGGTTGCACGGCCTTGAAATGGTGGCGGTGCTATTGTTCTTCGGCTTTGCTTTTTCCTGGATTGCCGCCTTTTTAGGGCTGCTTACCAAAGACGAAGAAACCGCCCAGCTGGCCGGATTTGTCTTTGTCTTTCCGCTGGTTTTCGCCAGCGCCGCTTTTGTTACGGTTAGAAGCATGGCCAGCTGGCTGCAGCACTTTGCCAATAACCAGCCAATAACGTTTGCGGCTGATGCCGCCCGTGAACTGGGACTTGGCCTGTCCAGCCACGGTGCCGTTTGGAAGATCTTACTGTGGTCTGTAGGAATCCTGGTAGTCTTTGTGCCGCTATCTATCTGGCGTTACAAACGCGCCACCAGCTAACAACTCTATCTTTAGGCTACTTTAAAACCGAGATCTTCAAACTCTTTTAGTATTTCGTCGGCTTGTTTGCTGGCAAGAATCAAGCTTTCCTCGTCTATTTCAGTGCTAAAGGCTGGAACATCGGTTACCGCCTCAAATTGAGGCTCAATGGCATCCCATGCCATGGCTCGCTGCAGACGATCATCGTGCTGAGTCTTTATTTCTTCTTTTTCGGCCGCTACCCGGGCATCTCTCTGGGCTTTCTTATCCGCTACATGTTTTTTTACAGAGCCTGTCGGCGGCGTGAAGCGTTCATCTTCAGATAAAAAGTGTTCGATAAGGGCGCGGCGGCCGGCTTTATGCTTTATATCAATAGCGTCATCAATGCCTACAAATTTAGGGTCATCCTGTTCGGCCCGCAGTGCACGCAACTCGCTTGCAACCAAACCGGAAGTCAATTCCTGCATGACGCTATCGACATCGTTGCTATTACGTTTGTATGGAAGCTCGAAACCCCAAGGCATGATAACTCCTTAAAACAGAGAGCCTCCCTCAGTTTGTCTGGGGAGGCTCTGTTGCTTTTGTTACTTAGTTTATGTTTGGCTATTCAACTAAAGCATGCGCCTCCCCGGCCGTCATAAGAATGGCGGTACGTACGCATGTTTTACTTTTTGTGTTGAAAACCATAAATTCAATCTACGCCCACGGTTCAAGCCTGTCAAGCGTTGGCATTGTCCAGGCTCTTCCACAAATACCAGCTGGCAACCGATTCATATGGAGACCAGTGGTACTTTCTGGCAATTTTGTGCATTTCTTTTGGCAGGGGAAGAGATTTGAGGCCATACAAATTTTGCATGGCTTTGCGGATGCCTAAATCGCCGGTCGGCAAAATATCCAATCGTCCCAGCGAGAAGATCATAAACATATGGGCCGTCCATTCGCCAATACCTTTGACGGCTGTCAGTTGCTCTATGACAGTATCATTAGGCAGTGTGGCGATGTGCTCTAAATCAAGCCGCTCGTCAATAATATGCTGTGCCAGATCTTTCATGTAACTCGCCTTGGCGTAGCTGCTGCCAATGGCCCGCAGTTTTTCGTCATCGGTTCGCAGAATTTCCTCGGGTGAGGGAAGCTTATCCCCAAACAATCCCATTAAGCGTTTGAGAATAGTGGCTCCGGCTTTTTCGCTGAGCTGCTGGCCAATAATGGCATCTACCAACTGGCCGTAGTATTCGGTGTGCGGCTGCAAAGCCGACGACCCGAATTTATTAATTAACTTTTCCAGCTTCGGATCTGCTTTTTTAAGGTGCGCTTCGGCTTGTCTGAGTCTAGCGTCCCAAATACTCATATTAAAAAGTCCTGCTTAATTGCCCGCTCGATATCAATCGCAAGTTTCTGAATGCTATCGTTATTAGCAAAAATTCGTTTAGCTTGTGATCTTCCCATTTCAATTTCGGCGTCAAACTTACTTAGGCGGCTGCCTATTTCTGCATCACCACGTTTTTGAATATTTTCCTTGGCAAAGGATTCATCGGCTTCAATTTGGTATACCAATGTGTTGGGATAGTGAGCCAACATTATGGGCACAAAGACAGCTCTTGTCATGACAAGCGAAACCTTACCGGCTTTCGTTTGAATAGCCGGAAGTCCGTAACGGTAGGGCAAATTGAACGGCGTAACAATTTGGCCCACAAAAAAATTCTCGTTTTCCAGTTGGTCAAAAACGTCTTTGGTTACAAAACGGTGTTCTGTTTCTTTTTCTCCAGCCCGCCGCGGCCGGTCGGTGACCGATGGCATTATGTTTATTAATCCAGTCTTTGATAATTCGCCGACAACAGCAGATTTGCCAACGCCGGATGGCCCGATAATTGCTAGGACTGGCAACGATTTGCTTGTATCTGCCATGCGCTAATAATACAATGGCATTAAAGCGTAAGCAGAATAGGTTATGGCACGGGCAACAAAAGAGTTTAAGCCGTCGTGGAACGTCCAGCTGTTATTCCTGATTGGACTAGTAGGACTCGGCGCAGCCGTGGCCTATTTGGTGCCGCAATTAAATATACAACCGACCTATTTCGGTCAGACCACCATAACTTATCATCAATTAGTCACCCTGGTTCTTCTAACTTCATTGACCGTAATTTATCTGGCCTTCTTCCGCGCGCGCCTGTTTTTCTCGACTGGCTGGCTGGTGGCTGCGGCCGCCTATAACGGACTGATTTTGTTCGTAAAATTCACTTTGTCCACTAATCAATTTAAAAGCCAGTCAGTTGATACGAGTTTTAGCAGCATATTGACTACGGCTACCTTGGTAAGCTTGCTCTATATTTTCGCTTTCGGCCTGCTGTATTTGTTTTTTGATGGGCGATTATTGAACCGTGCACTGCACAAAGCCTTAATTGTCTCGCGCCAAGGAAAACTATTGCTAGCAACCGGGTTATTTGTAGTCGCAACTATGGTACGAATAATTGTTTTTAGCTTGCCGGGGCTATCGGGTACGGCGGCGTCATCATATTTAAGCGAGGTTTTTAAGACAAATAACGCCCTGGTGTCGGTCTTTTTGTTCGTAATGATACTAGCGGCGGTTGAAGCCTATGCCCAAGTGCGACGTAGAGCCGATCTAAAATACTTTTTTGTGACCGGCGGTCTACTAGTCCTGACTTTTCATTTCTGGTGGGCAATATTTATGTACAGGAGCTTTTAGGTGTTCGGCTTAAATGGCGCTTGGTTTTGGGTAGGCGGCATTATTCTAGCCGGCATTTCTCTTATTGTTATGATGAAAAATTACGATAAGAATAATTGGTTGTGGTTGGGCTTAATAGCAATCGGCTTCTTAATTGGAATTGCGCCGCTTGTAGCCATAGCCTATTTAATAAATGCGGTTTGGCTGGAGCATAAGGATGCCAAGCAGGCACCTAACGGCGACTCAGTAACTTATCATCCGGATGGATCGTATACGGTATACAACATGGAAAGCACCAAGAGCGCGCCCTCGCCCGCCAAATTGGCTTTCCGGATAGTCGGCGGACTTATAATTGGCTGCGTAGTGGCCTACGGCCTATTTATTGTCGGTATTGTGGTTCTGTTCATTTTGACTGCTCCAGCCTTTAACAGCGGAAGCAGCAGCGGCTCTAAAGCTATGTAAGCATGACTGAGTTAACCAAGCTGTACAGACGGGCACGATTTTGGGCTGATATATCGTTTCGCATGCTGCGATATCGGACCGTTATACTCATGATTACGTTTGAAGCCATCGGCTTTCAAGCGGTTCAGCCTGCCAGAAACTTTTCGTTTGATTTTATTCTTGTAGCACTTATGCTTGGCACCCTCTATATGAGTTCAACTTGTTTTAACGATATTTCCGACGAAGAAGTCGACAAAATTAATCTTAAGAACGACCCTTCCAGGCCGCTGGTGGTCACTGGCACAACGCCACGACAACTCAGGCAACTCGGTGTTGCTTCTATTCTGGCGGCTAGCCTGGCCGCCGTGCTGGTAAGTCCGTACTACCTTGGTTTTGTGCTAGCCGGCGTAGTTCTGGGTATGGCTTACTCGCTGCCGCCGCTCAGGCTATCGTACCGTGGAATTCTAGCCTCGCTTTGGTTGCCTCTAAGTTACGTGGTTCTGCCATTTCTGGCCGGCGCCTGGCTGCAGGGCAGGCTGGACAGCCATAGCGTCTATATTCTAATGACCATGTATATCTGTTTTGTCGGCCGAATCCTGCTTAAAGACTTCCGGGACTATAAGGGCGATAAAAAGGTCGGTAAACTTAATTTTTTGGTGCGTCACGGGCCGAGGGCAACCTGTCAGGCAGCGGCCGCCGCCTGGTTGTTGGGCGATGCGCTATTTGTTCTAACGTTGCACCACAGCCTTCCGCTACTGACCGTACTAATGCAGCCGCTCATAGCTATGATTCTATATTTTCTGTATAGGTTATCGATTGAGCCAGATTTTAAACGGCAGTTGCTAGATGTTATGGTGATCGGCCGCTGCGGCAACGCCATTACTGTAGGTTTATTAACCAGTTTGTTGCTACAGTCTTTTGATTATTCGGTCCTTCTGCAAAACTTTTTAATACTGATTGTCACCGGCCTGGTGCTGGTAACAGCGATATTGATATGGCATGATGCGTTACTAAAACCAATAGCAGTGACTGGGAAGCTTCGCTAGTATAAACTAGGGAAAATGAATGATCAGCAAAGCGGAACTAGTTTGGGTGGCTCCAATAAGGCGACCGATTTTCAACCACCGACACAAAATCCGCAGTCTAACATCAATTCCAGCTTGCAAACCACTGACTCCGGGCTGCAGACAGCCGCCAATATTTTAAATGGCCAGCAGAGTATTTTAGTGCCAACAGCTAGCGGCTCACTTGTAGCGGTTGCGCCAACCCGAGGCAGCGTTTTGGCCAGTACCACATCGGCCCGTAAAAACCCGCCAGCCATAGCCTGGGTCGGTGCCGTTATAGTAATTGTCTTGCTGGGAATTATGGCTTTTGGCATTCTGAAACCCCATAAATATTAGCGCCAGCCTGACACCCGATCCTTTAAGGTTATGCTATTCTTTAGCTAAGAATTATGCCTAAAAAAGAAGCCACTGGCAGCCCCCCGCTGGACGCCGATCCTATAGATGACTCTGATGTAAATGTGCCTATCCAGGAGACCGCGCCTGAAGAACCAGCGCTATCAAAGATAGAGGAAGCGCCCGCCGCCGTAAACTCCGAAGCCGATGACACCGAAACGGAGAGTCCCAATGACGAACCTAATGAAGTAGATGCAGGCTCGCCAATCGCCGCCGATAAAGCGGCTAAAAAGCCGGGGCTTTGGTTAAAAATTAAAGCCGCTTTGGCGCTTTGGTGGGCGAATAAGAAGCTGCGCAATCTTACCTTGGCAGCAATGGCGGCAATAGTAATTGCCTTGTTGGCCGTGCCGCCCAGCCGTTACTTTATTTTCAATAATTTGTCGGTTCGCGCCAGCGCCTCAACCCAGGTATTAGATGATAGCACCACGCTGCCGCTCAAAAACGTCCAGGTCACGATAGGCGGCGCTAGCGGCCTGACCGACTCTAACGGTAATATCACCTTACATCACGTTAAACTAGGGCGCAGCCAGATGGTAATCAGCAAGCGGGCTTTTGCCAGCCAAAGCCGTGCATATACGGTTGGGTGGGGCAGCAACCCTTTGACCGGCTTCAGCTTAAAACCGGTCGGCACCCAATACGTTATAAATGTCCGCGACTTTTTATCTGATAA
>CAYUOI010000023.1:0-8388 GCA_964446365.1 uncultured Candidatus Saccharibacteria bacterium
TATGTTAAGAAAGACAACCCACCAACCGTGACCTTTTTCTTTGGCAGCCTTATTTTAGGTTTTGTACTAGCTGTTCTAGTAATGATGCCATCTTGGATTGCCTGGTATTATAGCGTTTACATAGTCACCACCCAGCGGTTCATTCAGATTACTCAAAAAGGATTCTTTCATAAAAGCGTGGTGGACGTCGGTATAAACCAAATTCAGATGGTCAATTATGAAATTGCCGGCTTGCAGGAAACTCTGCTTGGTTTTGGTACAATAATGATGCAAACCTACCTGGGTGACCTGGTCATCCACGACGTCCATCACCCGGCCAAAATACAGAAGAAATTACTGGGCATTTTGAGAGATGAGGGCATAGTTACGGCCAATTACCCAACGCAGAAAGGCAATGATGAAGAAGAAACTTAGGGGCATAATTAGAAAAGGTAAGGATAAGCTGCCGACACCTCGAGATGAGGCGGAAGTTATTAGCGAAGCCGCCCGCACCGCCCCGCGTATTACCAATGAAACCGTCACCGAACACCGTGAGAAAGTACTAGGCAGCGCCCGTAAATATATCTACCCGCTGCAGCATTCCAAGCATAAAATCGTGCTGATTTCGACATCTTTGTTCGTAACCGCACTGGTGTTATTTTTCAGTTATACGGTGGCGTCGCTTTATAAACTACAATCAACCTCGACATTTCTTTATCGTGTCACCCAGGTGCTGCCGCTGCCGGTGGCCAGGGCTGGTAGTCGCTTTGTGGCTTATGAAAATTATTTATTTGAACTGCGCCACTACATGCACTACTACACTACGCAGCAGAAACTGGATTTCAAGAGCGACAGCGGCAAGCAGCAACTGGCCGATTTTAAAAAACGAGCTCTGAACGATGTCGTCAACGCCGCTTATGTCAAAGAGTTGGCGGCCCAACATAAAGTCAGCGTCAGCGATAAAGAGGTGAATGACCAGATCGCCGTAGTGCGCGCACAGAACCGTTTAGGTGGCAGCGACAAAGTGTTTGAAGACGTGTTAAAAGATTATTGGGGTTGGTCGATTGACGATTTTAAGCGTGAGCTACGTCAACAATTGCTAGCCCAGAAAGTCCTGGCGGCGCTGGATACCGGCACAACCGATCGCGCCAAAGCCGCCAAAGAAGAGATTGCCAAAGGTGGCGATTTCGCCGCTACCGTAAAAAAATATTCGGACGACACCGCTACTAAGGATAACGGCGGCGATATTGGCCAGATAGAGCAAAACAACCACGACTTGTCGCCGCAAACCATAGCGGCCCTGTTTAAGCTAAAACCCGGACAGGTATCCGATGTCATAAACCTTGGCTATAACCTGGAAATTCTCAAAAATATTGACCAGCAGGGCGATAAAATCCACGCCGCCCACATTCTGTTCAATTTTAAAGATATTAACAGCTACCTAAACGATCTTAAAGATAAGCAAAAAGCTCAAGTCTATATGACACTACACTAAAAACCGCATGAAACTATTTAATCCAAACTTGTGGCCCCGAGCGGCTTTAACATTAATTGGTCTACTTCTAGTGTTGGCGGGTTTGTGCGTCTTTCAGGGTTATGTGCAGGCGCAGGGCAGCAGTTCCAATTACCGGATAGATGAAAGTTACGTCGGGCCGGGCGGTGTTTTAGATAGCGGCTCGCCTAATTATCTGTTTCAAAGCGGCCAGAATTCGGTAGGTAATAGCGGGGTCGGCGAGAGCGGCAGCAGCAACTTCACGGCCCAAAGCGGCGCCACCACAACCAATGACCCCAGACTGGAATGTGCTATTACCAGTTCGGCAGCTAACTTCGGTAATTTATCCACTAGCGTAGCATCACGCGCCACGGCTACTTTCAAAGTTCTTAACTATACCTCCTACGGATATACGGTAAACATACTTGGCTCGCCACCGACAAACAACGGACACACGCTTAACGCTATGACCAGCACCGATACATCCCATACCGGCACTGAGCAGTTCGGAATCAACCTGGTAGCCAATACCTCGCCGGCTACTTTCGGCGCAAATCCGGTTCAAGTACCAGATAGCAGCTTTTCGTCGGGAGCTGCGGCCACAAATTACAATACAGCCAACAATTATCGTTATAACTCTGGGGAAGCAATTGCTACCGGAGCTCGCAGTAGCGGTGAAACCGACTACACAATTTCCTATATAGTTAATGTCTCGACAACAACTCCAGGCGGGCAATACGGTGGTAATCAGGTAATTATATGCACCGGCACTTATTAATAAACAAAATTAGTAAAAATACTTCAGCATATTAACAAGCGTATATGTGTGGATAAGTGTTTGCATAACAGTTTATAATTGATATGCTTAGCATAAGTAAAAACAATAAAAATGAATATCAACCGACTGAGAAAATTTGTATCACGATCAACCAATCTGTTATTGGCTGTTTTGCTGGCACTTGTCAGTTTATTAATTATTAGTCCGTCAGTAGCCCAAGCCGCCCAAATTACCGGACGTAAGTTTACGTTATCAGATTCTGCCGGTGCAGCTGCCAGTGTTAGCTACACGTTTAACTCAAGTGCTTTACCAACTACCGCTACAGCCGTTCAAAGCCTTGATGCCCAAGTTTGTGACGCCGCTTCTGGTACGTGTAATGCTGTAAGTGGTTTTAGCAGCGGGTCTTCAACCTTAGCCAGTCAGCCAACAGGGCTTGGCTGTGCTTCTGGCTGGACCAACAATACAACTGTTACCACAAAACTGCGCATAACGGCCACCTGCGCCAGTACGCCTTCCGGCGCCGTCACCGTTCAGTGGAACGGCGTGCACAACCCGACAGCTGCTAATACTACATATTATTTGCGCGTTACTACATATTCAGACACTGCCTGGGCAACACCGCTTGACACCGGCGTGGTAGCGCTCAGTACCACTCAGGCTATCAGCCTGTCAGGTACCATGGATGAGGCTTTGACTTTCTGTACTGGTTCTAGTGGCGCTACCTGCAGTGCTATGACATCAGCCGGCGGGGCAGTTGGCTTCAACCAACGTTTCTCTTCATCTTCGACCAGCTTCGCTACTTCTACAATGATTGCCTCGACTAACGGCATTTCTGGCTATGCCATAACAATAAATGGCGGCACACTTACTTGTGGTACATGTTCCGGAAGTCCCACCATTGCCGCTATGGGAACGCAGTCTACAAATGGTAGTGCAACCACGTCGAGTACGGGTAGTGCGCAATTTGGTGTTAACCTACGCGATAATGCCACGCCTAATGTCGGCACTGACAAATCAGGCGGTTCTGGAGCGTACGGTACTAACTACGGCACAGTTGATAATTTTCGGTTCTTTACCGGCGATTCTGTAGCTACGGCAGCCGGGCCGACAGATAACACTCTTTATACTGTATCCTATATTGTTAATGTTCCGGGTAGCCAAGCGGCCGGTACCTATACTGCGACCATGACTTATATTTGTACCGCCACGTTTTAAATTGTTAACAGTTTAAAAATGCCTTTGGCTTTATATACTGTGAGAGGTAAAGTAGTATAATGCAGACAATGCTTAGAAGGGTAACAGCCGCCGTATCGGCGCTTCTCGCCATAGGAATACTGGTGGTCGTGCCAATGGTTTCGGCACAAACTGGTTTAGGGCAGGGCCTGGAAATTGCGCCGCCACTTATCGATCTTAAGGCTAATCCCGGCCAAGTACTGCATCCGCAAATACGTTTACGCAATATCACCCCCCAAACATTAGTTGTAACTTCCCAGTACAACGATTTTGTGGCTGCCGGCGAAGAAGGCACGCCAAAATTGCTCCTCAAGAATAATGAACAAAGTCCTTATTCAATTAAGGGATGGTTATCAAGTATTGAGTCCGTCAGTCTTGCGCCGCAAGAACAGAAAACCATTACAGTTACTATAAATGTACCCGGTAACGCATCACCGGGTGGTCATTACGGAGTAGTGAGGTTTACCGGTGCGCCGCCAGAAGCTGATCAAACAGCCGTGTCATTATCTGCCAGTGTGGGCACTTTAATGTTGGTAACAGTCTCGGGCAACGTGAAGGAATCAGCCCAAATCGCTCAGATTTACACGTCGCAAAATAAGAAAGTTCGCAGCCTTTTTGAGTACGGTCCTGTGACTATCTCAACAAGAGTCCAGAATACCGGCAATATTCACATTCAGCCCACTGGCACAGTCACGGTTAACAATATGCTTGGCCGGCGGGTCGCTAATTTTCAGCTCAATCAAAACAAGGGTAATGTCTTGCCGCAAAGCGTACGTCGTTTTGATGTGAGCCTGAATAATAAATTAATGTTTGGCCGCTACAAGGTAATGGTCGACGCTGTGTATGGTAGTAACAATACGATTACCAGTAAGACTGCTTATTTCTGGGTTATACCATATAAGCTTATTATTCTCGTGCTAGCTGCTATAGCCTTTATCATTTTCATGATTCGCCGCTACAACCGTTTAATAGTTAAGCGGGCTCAAAAAGGATCGAATCATGATGGCAGAAATAAATCCTCTAAAAAGAGCTAAAATTAGCAGCAGTAATAGCAGCCAGGTACTAACGCACAAAAAACTAGGTGTAAGTTTAACCCATCACCAACACACCGGTAACCGCGTACCAATTCGCTACACATCATACACTCTACTGTTCTTTTTGCTGGTATTAGCGGGGTCAATATTGCTTTTAGCCGGTCATGTTGCCAAGGCCGATCAAACTGCTCAAGGCGATATCAACCTGAGCGGTAAACTCTTGGGGCCGCCGCCAAGCACCGCCGCAGTTATAACTAACCCCAGTAATGGCCAGCGTTTCAGCAGTAATATAATTGACGTCGACGGTAGCTGTACAGCAGGGCTTATAGTTGAGATTTTCCGCAATGATTCGTTTGCCGGCTCAGCCCGCTGCCAAAGCCAGGGTAGTTTCCATCTTTCAATTAGTCTGATTCCCGGACAAAATGATTTGAAAGCGCGCATTCGCGATGATGCCAGCCAGTATGGACCGGACTCTACAATTGTTGGTGCGTTTTACGACGTACCAAAAACACCTACGGCGGCCGTACCACAGCCACCCCTAGCAACGGCTTTACCATTTTTAATCTATACTCAGTCGGTTCAGCGCGGTACGGGGAATGGCGGTAATTTACAGTTAAAATATGAGATCAACGGCGGAAAGGCGCCGTATGCTATTGCCATTAATTGGGGAGACGGCACAAAGGTTGATGCTGTAGTACAAAGTGGTGAAGGCGACTTCACGCTAAGCCATAAATATACTTCAGCTGGACAATATACGCTGTCTATAAGTGGTAATGATGCCGCCCACAATCGGGCCTATGTTCAATCTGTTGCCGCCGTGCAAGGATTACCGGTAGCAGCCGCCGTTAGTGGTTGCCGTGATTTTTCAGGCATAACGTGCAATGTATCAAATCAGTTACAGCGGCTGGTAGATGAATTATGGCCCGCCTTCATAGTGGCATGTTTGATGACTGTGAGCTTTTGGTTGGGTGAACGGGTTGTCTACGGCCGACTACGTCAATTCAATCAAGCCTAAAAAAGTGTTCACGCAAAATTTTCAGCCGGTAGCTGATACTTGTTCATGCTTAGCGCGCGATTGCAGCACCAATTTTTAATTCGATTGCAGGGTAGTAGTTCAAATCATGGCCAGCCCGTGCCATTTATTGTTATTGTGGACAACTAGTAACTTGACAGGGGTGGCAAGTGTTATAATGTAAGAGCATTTTCTGTTCAAACAAACACTAACTAAAACGGAAAAATGCCTAAACAAAAACCAGGCCGACGCTTCTGGCATTTTCGCGCATTTGTCTCCAGGCGCAGGCAAAGCCAGAGCCGGGGCAGTAGACACCAGTTACAACTGATGGTTGGCCTCGCATCCATCGTAGCCACCGCTGTTATCGGCGTTGTGGCTTTTATGCGTTTTACCCCGGTTAATGCTGCTGCAGGAATTAACGAACAGATTAACTATCAGGGGCGGCTACTCACCGGTACCGGCGCAGTTGTGCCGGATGGCAGTTACAATATGGAATTCAAGATAGTGAAAGGCGGTGACGGCTGTAATCCAACCAGCGGAACATTCCCGTGTAGCGGCTCAGTGCAGTGGACAGAAACCAGAGATAGTAGCAATAAAGTGCTAGTAAAAAACGGCTATTTCTCGGTGTACTTGGGCAGTATAACTGCGTTTGGCAGCAGTGTAGATTGGAACGACGACACGCTATGGCTGGCTATCAATATTGGTGGTACCGGCAGCCCAAGTTACGACGGCGTCATGAAGCCGTTAACTCGGTTCAGCTCAACCCCGTACGCGCTTAACGCTAAAGCGCTGCAAGGAATTAATGCTAGCGGCTTTGTTCAGTTAAGCCCCTCCGGCACCCAAACGACCAGCTCGAGTAGTGCTGCCATTAACGTTACTCAAAGTAGTACGGGCAATATAGCCTCGCTGGCCGTATCAAACGGTAGTGCGAATGGTGTAAGCATAAGCGTTGCTTCAAATAGCAGCAGCCAGTACGCCCTTGATGTTGTTACCAATAGCGGCACGCCCGTACACTCGCTTTATGTTCGCGCCGATGGAAACGTTGGCATTGGTACGAGTTCGCCTGCAAGCTTATTAAGCGTAGGAGGTTCAACCGGTAATTTCCAGGTAACTTCGGCCGGCGCCATAGCTGCCGCCACCGGTATTACTACAAGCGGTACAATTACGCATACATTCTCAGGTACTAGTGGCGCATCTAATACCCATACTCATACCCAGACGACACCAAACACGAGTGATACCGGTGATTCTATCTTAAATCTCTCGTATACGCTGTCGGCATCATCAGCCTCAAATGAATTAGTGGCAAGAGGTATAAAGCTCAACACTACCAACACCTTAACGGGCGGCGGGGCAATCACCAATCTGCGTGCTATCGAGCTACAAAGCAATACAAGCGCCAGCACAACCACCACAACATACGACCAGATTTATATCGACAAAGGTACTAGCAGCGGCACAGTTACGACCGGTCGCGGCATTGCCATAAATGCCTTGCAGGGCGGCAGCCAAGTAGGCTTTGACATTGGTACCTTGAATGGAGCCACCAGCAATCAGGGTGTTCGTATTACTCAACCTACTGCAGGTACTACCAATGTGGCGCTGGTATTAGGTTCAGCGCCGGGCAGTGGTACATACGGTATTTATCAGTCGGGTACTAATGCTAACCTCTTTAGCGGTTCAGTATCTACGCCGACCCTAACTTCGACGGCTGGCTTAGCTATAACCGGCGGCACGACTGTATCTATTAGTTCTACAGGATCCAATACTGTTTCGCTTGATACGGGATCGGCAGCAGCAATTAACATCGGTACGGCAAATGGCAGTACTATCACCTACGGCAATACCACCAATACAACCAACACGTTCAAGAACAAGAATATTGCGGCTGCCTTCCAAATTCAAAACGGTTCTGGCGATAATGTTTTCTCAATTGATACTTCAGCTACCGCTGGCAGCAACCAGGTCATATTTGGAAAGGCCAGTACACTGGATGGAAAATTATTGTTCAAAAACGCCAGCAATGGCAACGGCGTAACCATCGTTTCCGGGGCGACGGCTGCCGGCGGCGGTAGCGGATACACCCTGACTTTGCCGACAGCCCTGGGCGCCAGTGGCGACTGTCTTAAAGACACAACCGGCGGCGGCGTGCTGGGCTTTGGTTCCTGTGGCAGCGGCGGCAGCGTGACAATCGGTACATTCTCAAACTCAAATGTTTACGCCGACGGCGCCAATATAACATCTGGAGTGCTAACTCTAGGGGCAGGCGATGATACGCATCCTGGATTGATTACAACCGGCACACAGAACATTGCCGGCGCCAAGACATTTCTAAGCGGTCTGACAATAAAAGTTGATTCAGCTGCCGCCTTATTGGTTCAAGATGCGTTGGCTCACAATAGCCTGACCTTTGATACTACCGGAGTTGATGCCAATCACCTGAAAATTTTTGAAAATACTTCCAGCCCAAGCAACTATTTGGATCTCTACTACGACAACGCCTCCGGCACGGGTGTTGTGGCGGCATCAAGCGGCATAACGCAGATTGGTAGCGGTGCCAGCAGCGGCGGCAATATAAGTCTGTTGCTCAACACTACCAATGATGTTTTGAACGTTACTAAATGTCCGACCGCTTGCGTGCTTTCAGGTAATCATTCTTTGTCTACTTTTAACTTTACGCGCAACTTAACGGCCGGGACTAATTCAATTACCAGTGCCAGCAACGTGTTGAAAATAGAAGACGACAGTACTTTTACGGGCATCGGATCGAATGTGTCCAATCTGCTATATCTCGATCAACACAACACCGGCGCTACAGGCAACCTCATACTGGCTCAAACAGGCGGTGCTAATACCAAGT
>CAYUOI010000024.1:0-8381 GCA_964446365.1 uncultured Candidatus Saccharibacteria bacterium
ATGTTTCTCTTTGCATTTATTATGTCTTTGTTTAATCCTGAACCGGCAAACCCAACTGCCCCCCAGCCACCGCCGCAACCCAGTCCTCCCCTAAAAACAGAAATTCCGCCGCCAAGTTATGAGATAAACAAACGCGACCGGTTGAGTGGTCAAAGCGACTGGGTAGACACTGTCATAGCCAAGCCAAACGAGAATGTCCTTTTCCGACTGGATGTGAAAAACACCGGTCAGACCGGATTAGATAACGTTGCCATCAAGGATACGTTACCGGGCGGACTAACTTTCGTTGACGGTAGTCTGGTGGCTGACGGCGTGAAGTACAAAGAAAATATAACCACCAGCGGCTTCACCATTCCGCACATGAATGCCGGGCAAACGGTAATCATGACATTTGTGACCACCGCCCAGGATGTTGACGCCTGTAATGATAAATATTTGACCAACACAGGCAGTATGCAACCGCCTAACCTACCGCCGAAGTCTGATACGGCAACCGTTCAGATCTGCAAGCCTAATGAGAAGATCGTGACTCAACTTGTCTCGACGACCCCGCCAAAGACCGTTCTACCCAGTACCGGCCCAGACCAACTGGCCGCCGTCTTTGTGGTTACGACGGTCGGTGCTGCCGCAGCCTATCAGTTCTACCTCCGCAAACGCGCATTCTAACCGCCTAGACACAGCCAAAACAACTGCAAGAACTATTACGTAAAAAGGTATTGCTTTAAAGTCAAATATATGATAGTATAATCTCGCTTTAAGAGTGGATTATCGAATATATGGCATACGAAGCAATCAATCAGGCCCTAGACCAGGTCAGCACTTTACCCGGCGCTTTTGAGCATCCGGCAACCGCTGCTGCTGTTATTGCCGCGGGTGCTGGCATTTATACCTATGAACACCTACGATTTCGCCACACTCAAACTGAGTACGGAGTTGCTTTTAGTAACCCGGCTTTACTGAAGCGTTCTGCCGAAGATATTACCGGTAAGCCGGTTGGCGATAAATTGGCAGAGCACACCTGGAGCCGCTTAGGTTCACGGTTATTAATGATCGGCGGACTTTCTATTGCCGCGGCTGCTCAGATTGCGCATCCCACTTATGAAACTACTACAGCAAACACCGATGCAAATGTGGCCGTCGTACTAGACGGTTCTTTCGCTATGGATCAAACAAGCGACTTAGGGGATAAGACAACACGCTATCAAGCGGCTGTCGAGGGTCTCAAAAAGGCGGACTATCATGGCAAAATGGCGGTGGTTGAATTCGGCGCCAACAATGTACTGGCCATTCCTTTGTCGGCCGACTGGCACCAGCAAACGCAGCTACTGGCTGAGCCAGCAGTCAATGGTAACGGTGGCCAACTAGAAGCAGCTGTTGAGTCGGCAGCACGGCTATTACCAGTAACACTGGCCAATAATACAGAGGCACATCATACCGGTACGGTAGTTGTAGTCTCTGATGGAATTCTGGAAAATACGCCCCAGCAACTTAGCGATGAAGCTAAGGTACTGCAAGATCAAGGGGTTAACGTAAGGGTGATTGTCCCGGGTACGCCGGATGGATCATATAAGGAGCGCGATAACCGGGCGGTGTCATCAAGCATCAAGCCGGAAGTGTTCCAAGCGTTTGGCAAAGATAACGTTACGATCGCCAGTACGCACGCAGAGGTCACGGATGCCGTTAAGAAAGCGGTGGCTGATTCTGGACGTACAAAACGGCGTAAAGATTGGAATGTACCGCTATTTGCCGGAGCCGCCTTTTTTGTTGGTGGATTAATAAGAGATGGACGCCAGCGTGTCCGGAAAGTCATTTAAGTAAAGGAGTTTAAGATGAGAAGTCCCTACAACGCAGAATTAGAACTAGTAACAAGTACAATGGATGCCCTTAACAGCGAGCTCACCCGATCCGTTTATATGCAACCGGAAGACCGGGACATGATTGTAGGTGCTGTCTGTATTGGTTCAGCAGTATTACTCGAATCTAATCCTGGTATCGGTAAGACCACAATTGCCAAAACCGTGGCAGATGCTATTGGCGGCAAGTATCGCCGTGTTCAGGGTTCTCCTGATTTACTGCCAAGTGATATTACCGGTTCAGAAATATATAACCGTAAAGGTGACGCTTTTGACTTTGAATTCAGACGTGGTCCGCTGTTTGCGAACGTTCTGTTGGTAGATGAAATTAACCGTACGTCTCCGAAGTCGCAGGCCGCTTTATTGCAGGCCATGCAAGAAGGCGAAGTCACTGTTGGCACGGATACCTATGATTTGCCTGAACCTTTCATTGTTCTTGCCACTCAGAATCCGCAGGAATTAGGCCAAGGTACATATCCGCTAACTAAGGCTAACCAGGACCGCTTCGGCATCAGTTTGAAGCTCGAGGATATGGAGCAGGATGCGTTAGTTGATGTCAAACACAAGAATAAGGCACAGCGACAGAATAGAAATAGTGGTCCTAAGCAGGTCATTGACCTGGCGCAACTACCTGATGTCGCCGACTTTATCATAGATAAAGTTACTGATGATGATCTTGCGGTTCAGGCGCGTGCTGCCGGAATTCTGGCCGCCATGCGTCAACTTGAAATTGTTGACCAAAGCGAGAGCGTTCTGGGCGGTTACCGACCATTCGATCAGATGTTGATGTTCGCTAAAACCGCTGCCGCTAAAGAGAACTTGTTAACCGTAGAGCCTCGCCATGTTGATAAAGTGGCTGCTTATGTTCTACGTCACCGCACCGCTTTGACAATGAAAGCTACTGACCGCGGCGAGACAATCGACCAAGCCATTCAAGACGCCAAACAGCGCGCCGAGTAAGATCAATCTTTAGGAGCCATTATGGCAAACGAGACCATTGCAATTGAGCCGTTGGTTGACCCCGAGAATATCGGCGGTAGCTTAGATGCCATCATTCCTATCCAGGCTAACCTGTTAAGTGGCTGGCATTACGGTGATACTGATTCCCGGCGCCGCGGCAGTGGTTTTGAGATTGACGGTATAAATGACTACGAACCGGGTGATGATCCACGGCTGATTGACTGGCGGGCGACTGCCAGGCATCCAGAACACTGGCCTCAGATCCGGCAGCATTATGCCGAAATAACACCTTCGTTGTGGCTTGTCACTGATATCGCCGATAAACGCTACACCGCCAATGGCGGCCATTTTTCCGAACAACAACTCGCAGTATCCGCGATATTAACTTTGATGCGCCAGGCCGAAGCCCAAGGCATGCCGGTGGCACTGGCAGCCACTAACGGTACCGAGCTTTTTATGGAAAAAGAGCCGGTTCGCAGCAAGCAACACCTGCTTGGTGCTGGCAATAAGCTGACTGAACTAACAGCGCAACAACCGTCTGAGCCAATTCGGCGCCGCTGGTTGGCAGGCCGTGCCAGACACGAAGCGCCGCAAGACGGCGTTACTCTTGATACGGTACTTGAACAAGTCAGTAAACGGGCAGTCCAAAGCGTGGTCGCTATCGTATCTGACTTCCGTTATTGCGACGAACCGGAAAACACCACAAATGGCTGGGCACAACCGCTTTGGGAACTAGCTAAACATGGCAACGACATCATAGCCGTTGAGCTTAAGAACCCGCAGGATGATGCACTACCCGAGAAAGCCGACAATTTTTGGTTGGATGCCGGCGCGGTGGCGCTAAAGGGCCGGGAAGGCGAGGCTATCCGGGCCCGTTATGCCGAACTGGCCATTGAGCAACAGGAAGCAATTGATAGTACTCTTAGTGGCGTAAAGGCAGCCCATATCGTACTTTCGACTACAGAACCGGAATGGCGGACATCGCTGTACGAGCAGCTACAAGCCAATAACGCCGCTTAAGCATAAGAATTGTAAATACTGGGAAATATTATACAAAGTATTGACAATAGCGGAACGTTGTGTTAGAATTTGTGCATAACGTGAAAACCCTAGGGTGGAATGGGTGGGCACGGCAGAGTAGTAAGTAATTCCAGGGAGGAATAACGATGGGTGAAAACGGAACAATTGATATAGCACCATTACCACAAGCTGCTATAGATAATCAGAGACGCAATCGTCTTATTGATGTTGTATTACTGGGCGGCTCAGCCTTCATAACCTTAGAGGCCTGTAGCAGTGATAGTAAGCCCACTTCTCCCACTGGATCTGAATCGGCTTCATCTTCTTCTTCAGAAACTCAACCGGGCAGCTGTGAAGCTCCTAATATGAGTGCTGACCGGGCCGATCATTACTTTGCCGACGCCCATGCCCTTACCGACGCCTTGGGTGAGGCCCAGGCCGACAGCACCATTAAATTAATGGATACTAAAATAGCTATCGGTCATTTGAACGACCAAGTCGCTAATGACGCCCGTGTGGCCGGTGTTTTTGACCAGTTATATAAATTTCGTGATGACCACAAAGACCTCAGCACTCTGACTCCACAAGGAATCGCTGACACCGTTAGCGCCCTTCAAAGTAATACTGACGTTGCCAACGAGGCCGTTGGATATACTTGTAGCCAGTTTGATTTTGTTGAACCACGCACCGATTTTGCGGTGACTGGCGGCAGTGCTACTGAGATTACCTTCAACCGCACGGATGGCAGTCATGTTGACCGAATCGATTTCTCTACTATCGAAGTTAGCCACACCGTTTCCGGTTTTGTGCTAGGCGGCAACACTGTAAATGCTAACCTGACCCCTGACCAGATATCTTTCATAAAACAGTTTATGAACGATGTGATTGTAACTTCTGACGGAAAAGTAATCATCAGGAACGTTGCACTAAGCGGTACCGCAGAAGTTCATGGTGCTGCCCAGGGCGGTAACACTGATTCTACTTCCAGCACTGGTGAAGCTGGTAGTTCGACCGCTTCTGAATCGAGCGCTTCCAATACGAGCGGAACAAATGGTGGCGGCCAGCAAAATGGCACTAACCAAGGCGTTGGCCAGACCGGCGGCGCAGCCGGACCTAACGGCACCAATCCAGAAGCCGGCCCTGGTGGTGTTACATCTTCACCTGGCGGCCCTGGCACAACCGCACCGGGCCCAGGCTCACCTAACACTACGCCTGGTACTACCCCTAACACTACGCCTGGTACTACCCCCAACACTACACCTAATACAACTACACCTACCACCCGTCCAGCACCTACTACCACTCAGCCAGCACCTACAACTACCCGTCCGGCACCTACTACCACTCAGCCAACGCCTACCACTAACAAGCCACCCGTAACTTCACCTGGTTGTACTGACCCTTTAAACCCAAGCTGCCATGATGGTGCTAATACAATTGCCATGGTACGCCCCCAGGGAGCTGAGCTGGCTTCACATGTTGGACCTGAAGGACTTCTGGCACTACCAATGATGGGTGCTGCTCTTGTCCGAATGGCACGTCGCCGCGCACAAACTGTAACAGTACGTAATTCACGCTAAGGAGGAAACTAAGCATGAAACTATCTAGCAAACTCATAACTTCAGCCCTCGTTTCGGCAACCGCCTTAGCGATGGCTACGATCGGTTTTGTTGGCTCAGCCAGCGCGGCTTGTATCCAATACAACGCCAATGGCTTCAATACGCCAACCACACCTGTTTTCAATAACATCTGTGGCGTACCGAATGTCGGTAACGAATCGGACTTTGTCCGCATTCGCCAAAGTTCAAATGGTGACGACAAAGACAATCAGAACAACCCGAACTACACTGGTACAACCGTTACTTCATTATGTAACGCCGGTGACAAGTTCGACATTTGGAACTATGTTCACAACGATGCCACCCAGGATTCCAACAATAACGGTAGCGGCACGGCCGTTGCGCATGACGTAGCCATTAATATGGTTGCCCACCTGAATACACCAGGTAGCGCATTTCGTTTCACTAGCACCGTCAGCGCCAGTAATGCAGACAGTGTTTCAGATACCGCTAACCTTGATTGTGGCAACAAAGTTGTAAAGCTTACGCTTTCTCCAAGTTCAGTGCATGTATATAGCCAGCAATATGGTTGGCACGATCTTAACGACAGCGCTGTAAATGGCACTACACCATTAGGTAGCCCCGTCGTCGGTAGTGGCAACCAATGGGGTTGCTGGGACTACCGCGTGCTAGTGGTTTACCAGGTAACTGTTCAGGAAATTCCTCACGAAACACCGCAGAGTCTGGTTTGTTCACTGCTTAATGTTACCGATTTAGACAATAAGAACCGCAAGCTGCACGCTAAAGTCACTGGTACAACCCAGGGCGGCGCTACCATCACTGGTTACAAGCTTGAATGGGGTGACAACACTTCTGACAATGTTCAGGAAAAAGACCACACCTATGCAGAAGTTAACAAAGAATACACCATAACCGGTACGGTCTCAGGAATTGTTAACGGCCAGGCTGTCAGTAGCTCAACCGGCTGTGTCCAGAAGGTAAAATTCACTGCCCAAGAAGAAAAATGTACTGTTAAGGGCAAGGAAAACCTGCCTAAGAACAGTCCTGAGTGTAAGGAAACAGTAACTACCTTGGTCAATACTGGTCCTGCAGATACGCTTGGTATCTTCGCCGGAGTCAGTGTGATCGGCGCAGTTCTGCACCGCATGCGCACAATGCGTAAACTAGGCCAGTAGATCCGCCTTAAGCACTAGCGCAAAAGTCAAAATTGTGCTAGTCTAAACAACAAGACGACTGACCGTTCATAATCCCCGCCCCTAAAGCGGGGATTTCCTTTTCTACCCCTGTTATGGTACAATTTTGCGGTCTCATGGTCCCGTCGTCTAACGGTTAGGACACCAGGTTTTCATCCTGGCAACAGGGGTTCGATTCCCCTCGGGATCACCAGTTATGCGAAGTATTATTCCCCTCGGGATCACCTTATAAGCACCTACACGGTGCTTTTTTCTTCGTCATATGCTAAAACTAAGCATAAGGAGAAATAATGAAAATTAACCAAAAAGGGTTTAGCGCCGTAGAAATTTTGTTGGTTGTGCTAGTCGTTGGACTGATAAGTGCTGTGGGCTATTTGGTCTATATGAACCGCCACCCGAAAACAGCAACTAATTCAGTAACGACTGCTTCCACGGTCGCCAACACCACAAAGACTAGCGAAAAGCCAGCTGTCGACCCTTATGAAGGCTGGCAAGCTTATTCTGCCAGGGGCTTTTCAGTAAAATACCCGCCAAAGTGGACAAATATCGATTTGTTAGGCGATAGGGCTGATCTTTCGGCCGTAGTCTTTGGCACGCACACCGTAATGGCTCAGGGCGGCGAAGCGCCAGGTACGAGTGCTTTTACAGTCAATATATTTCACAAAGGTTACAAGATTTGTGACTGCAACCCTGCTGAATATGTAGGCGACAGCACCGATTTAACACATTTTGTGAGATCAATGAACGGGCTAATCCCGAACGAGTCCTTTAGTCAGACGCAAAAAGAAACAAAAACTATTGACGGTGTTACGGCTATAAAATTCAAAGGCGGAAACTTTGATACGCCGTGGACTATGAAAGTCGGCAGCAACATATATCAGTTTGAAATATTACAGGGAAAAGATGATGTTGATAGCCAAACGCTTCAACAATACTTTGAGCAATTCCTAGGCAGCTTTAAACATCTTTAATTCATCGCTTGCTTCACCTAAGCATAAGCAAGTAGAATTAAACGAAGATGGAAACGACAGATCGGGCACCTAATGTCCCATTGGCTAAATTCAAACGCACCAAAATTCTGGCCACGATTGGACCAGCCACCAACAGCTACGAAAACATACTGGCCCTCATAAAGGCCGGCACAAACGGTCTGCGCCTTAATTTCAGCCACGACACCTATGATGTGCGCGAAAAACAGATCAAGTGGATCAGAAAAGCCGGCAAGGAATACGGCAAACCGGTGGCCATTGTGCAGGATCTGCAAGGACCAAAGATGCGGCTGGGTGAATTCGACGGCATAATCGCGGTCCAAAAAGGGGAGGGCTTTGGCTTTGCGCTCAATGCCGATTATGAATCAAGCGGTCTGGTGCCGACTCAGTATGACCTCAGCAAAAAGGTTAAACGAGGCGAGCGGTTGCTAGTATTTGATGGCAGTGTGCGCTTTATTGTCAGCAGCATTAAAGACGGTGTTGTCCATGCCACCGCCCAAAACGACGGCATTATGATAAGGCGCAAAGGCATCAATTTGCCTGACACTGATTTTGGCGGCGATATTATCACCAAAAAAGACCGCGAAGACATGGCTTTTGGCAGTACGCACGACGTAGATTACGTAGCCCTTAGTTTTATTCAATCAGCTGCTGATGTACGCAGCTGCAAGGCGATACTCAAAAATCTGGGCAGCCAGGCGAAGGTGATGGCCAAGATAGAAACACGTGCTGCCGTTGAAGACCTGGAAGCAATTGTTGAAGAAGCCGACGCCGTAATGGTGGCCC
>CAYUOI010000025.1:0-8048 GCA_964446365.1 uncultured Candidatus Saccharibacteria bacterium
CAATCAAAAATTATCGCCTTTATCATAACCCTATTGTAACGGTTTAGTGCTGGACGTGTTCGGTCAGCTTGGCATAGTCGGGAATCTGTTTTTGGAAAAGATCATTCACGCTGGTTCTGGAGCCACCAAAAGTTCCCAAGTTTTTACTGCAAGTCGTTGCCCACAAGCGAGTCACGTCTTTGCCATCGTTTCGCAGCTCGTAAATATAGCGGGTGCCAGTTGGGCAGACGCCCTTTTCGCTGACCGGGTTCGCGTTGGTACGCTCTTTAACAAAGCCAAGTAGGCTAAGTGCGTTCATAAAATTGTCGTACGAGGCGTGATCATTTGAATAAGTTTGACGGTTCGAAACAGCCAGATTGTAACCGTTAAAGATAGTTAATTGACGCTTAGATTGGGAAACGATTATTTCTACAGCCTGGTGCTTTTCAATAGCATTAATTGGTCCGTCGGCATAGACATGGACCTCACTGTTTTTATCTATGTAATCCGTCAGAACTACAGGGGTACCGTTCTGCTTGCTCGTTTTTGTGCCTGAACCATGGTGCAATACCGTCGCAATGATAACGACGAAGAAAGCCAGCACGATGAAAAGCCAAAATACGTACCTCATTAACTATATTTTAACACTTACTGCTGGTTTTGCAATAGCCTGAGTCTAGGAATCAACTGTTTCCAGAAAGATGCGTTCCCTGAATCGGCCGTTGGTTTTTGCCTTTTGGCGTCGTACATCTTCGAGTTCGCCGGCGCGTATGCCCATGGTCTCCCGCAGGGCAATCATAACTTCTTTAATGTCGGCCAACTCTTCGGCCGATGGTTTATCTGTAAATTCAGCAACCTCTTCGTGCAACTTCTTGATCAAGGCTTTTAAGAATTCTTTTTCATTAAGCTGATGGGTTTTGGGTACTGCCCCACTTTTCCGGATGATGTCCGGAATTTTATCCCGTACCAATTTGTTATAAGTTAGTCTTGGCATACCGCTTTTGTTCATCTTATCAACAAAGTATATACTCGCCGCATGACAAATGTGTACTTGATAGGTGTGAATAATCTTTCGCCCAATAGTATTGCCGGTCAGTTTCCCACCCCACCCGAGGCTATACAACACACCCACGACCTGTTTGCACAAGGCGCTACATGGGTAGACATAGGCGCCCAAGCCACAAACCCGTGGGCCGAGATTATACCTGTCGAAGAAGAATGGAGCCGTTACGAACCTGTTCTAGAAGAGGTAATGCCCCAGTATCCAGGTCTTATTTCGATTGACTCTGTCAGGCCGGAAATTCACGAAGAGATAGCGCACCGCTGGCCAAAGTCTCCGCATATTTGGAACGACATATCTATGCTTAACGACAAAGACGCGCTGCGGCGAGCCATTAAGCTGCACCACAAAGGCGCTGTTTCTAAATTTATCCTCTCTCATCTAGAGACAAAATTTGGCCAAGACTGGAAGCGCGCCCACGACGAAGGAGAATTAGACAAATCAAAGGTCGTTGTTAAGGAACTGCTTGGCCAACACACCCAGCTGCTGCTTGGCGGCGTACCGGCCCGCGATATTATCCTGGGGCCGGGTATCGGCTTTGGAAAAACCATGGCCACCAACTGGCGCTTGTTGCACTTTGGCGAACTCATGCCGCCTGGAATGCCATTAGAAGTAGGTTTTTCGCATAAGCGGATGCTAGCTACTCGTATAGATACCGGCGAGCCGCTTTCAAAGGACAAACACTACAATGAAATGCAGAAAACCAACGATAGACGGCACCACGATATAGCGGAAATGGCTATTGAAGCAGCTGCTGACCGCGACCTATATTTGCGCGTCCACGAACCGGAGTGGTACACCGATTTAATCGGTTAAGAATCTATTTATTCGATTTTTTATACAACTTGATTGCTTGAGTCAGTTATATCGTGTGGTTCGGTTATGCGAAGGTAATAACCGAAGGGGTCTACTATTCTGAAGTCTTTTCTTCCCCATGGTTGTTGGGTAAGTGGCTCCACAACAAAAGTCTCTTCTTTAATTTGCTCAAATAGCTGTTCAACGTTTTCAACCGGGATAACAATTTCAACTCCGTAGCCACGCTTGGTATCAGTTGGAAACTGCTTGAAATATGGCTGCTCCAAGACCGTTTCATTACCCGGCCAGAAGTTAATAACCGTATTTCCTCTTCGCAATACCAGGTAGTCGCCAATATCATTTCTGTTTCGTGACCAGACTTTTTCAAACCCTAGTTTGCCATAAAATTCTATGACCTTAGTAAAATCCGGCACATGCAACTCTATCTGAATATCGTTTTTCATAAGTTCACTTCCCCATTCACAAGGTTAAGCACTACTTTGTCACCGTTATTTAAAACTTTTGTGGCCTGTTTTGTACCAACTATGCAGGGCAATCCGAATTCACGGGCCACTATGGCGGCGTGCGACATCATGCCGCCATGATCTGTCACCAAAGCTTTGGCCGTACGCATAAGAGGCACGTAACTTGGACTGGTTGAAGGCACTACTAATATGCATCCATCCGGTACATTGTCACTGGGCGAGCTGGCAATTTTGACTTCGCCGCTAATAAATTCTTGGCCACCATTGCTGGCCACAATACCTTTAACTTGCGTTGTGGCCGTCTTGAAATCTATGTAACGCTGCCATAACTCGGATGAAGTATGCGCCGGCAATGACTTTGAAACTCCATTATTAAAAAACCAGCCGTGTTCAAACTGTATATTTCTATTCATTACAGTCCGCCGAGTCTGCATCATCCAAGCTTTGCGATCATCCATAAACTCGGCCAGATTGCGTGTTAAGTTCAGGGCGGCTACCTCTTCACTACTAAGTTTTAAGGTTTGTATCATGGCTTCCCTGCTTTGTTTGGACTGTATAGCGCGCGGTGGCGATTTTTTAAGCATTTCTAGCCGCTCGGCAAAGTAAGCTTGCGGATTTTCTGCCACACCGTCGTAGCCATCTTGAATCCATGGATATTTGGCGGCAATCACTGAGGCATTACCTGTTTCCAATAGTTCATCGTCGATCCGTGATAAGAAAGTACTATTATCTGGAACAGTAAAGGCTGTCCAGATCTGTTGCTTTGTCCTGTCATCAAAGCGCTGCAGCCGTTTAGCAATTACAGTTTCTGCGCCATAAAGTGAAAATTCGGCAAATAGAGTATGGAGCCAAGAACTAACTAAGTCGCTATCCTGCCCGGTAGAACTCTGCCATTCTTTCTTGTCATCCGCCAACCTATTACCTGCCTGATAAGCGGCAAATAGTTGCTCAGTAAAATTACTAAAAGCCTTAGCATTGATAAGCCACACAACCTGGCCATCATGAAAAAGAACCAGCGTTTTAGGCGGATCCGGCAGTGATTTGTCTGCGTTTAGTGAAGTAAAAAATTGCTCAACCGCTTCAATGAAATCGCTCATATAAAGCGGTTTAGTCCTGGAAGGGCCCCAGTAAAATAACTCTTCCGGTTCGCCTAAATGATACTCAGCCCGTGCGCCTGTGGCAGTAATTGGCCGTGTTTGTACAAGCCACATTTTGCCATTGGCCCAGGCCCATTCAATGTCTTGGGGCGAGCCAAATGTAGTGACTACTTTTTTAGATAAATCGGCCAATTGTTTAATATCAAATGGCGCTTTATCGTTTAGACTCAGGCGTTTTGGGTCAACCACTCCGCCTACTAGTTGTTCTCCCAAACCTTCAACATACTCAACTACAGCTTTATCTTCACCGGTCACCGGGTCTTTTGTAAATAGTACACCGGCATATTCAGGAGCCAGCATTTCTTGTACAACTACGGCGATGTCGAACTGCTCATTGCCGCCGTATGCTTTGGCGCGAGCTTTAGTGGAATTATGGCATTCCTCAATTTTTGAAATCACATCACTGGCCGATGTATTTAAAAATGTCTCGAATTGGCCAGCCCATGATTCGTTTGCGGCATCTTCGGCTAAGGCCGATGAGCGCACAGCATAATACTTGTTTTGGTCTAGCATTTTTTCAATTTCGGCCTTTGCATCTGGTTTTAATGAATCACCAGCGAAAGCTTCAATAGAAACCGCTAAACCATCTGGCACCGGCAGCGCGGCTTGCAGCATCTTGGCCAAATTAGCAGCCTTGCCGCCGAAATTGGATAACTCTAATGCGTCTTTGAGCAGAACTACACTCACAGCTCGCCTGCTTTCTTATTGGTGGTGCGGGCAATGCATTGAATCATTACTGATTTTTGACCGGAATATTCTTCTTCGACCTCAGTCAAATTATCAGCTTCAAAAAGACCTTCTAGCAATTGTTTTGTGTATTCGAGCGAGAACAAATGCCTGACATGGCCTTTCGCTGATACAAAAACATCCTTTTCAACTTCTTCGCCGTTGCCGTAATGAAAATCGCGAGTTGATTTGCAGGCAAATGAAAATATCCCTGCTGGCTTTAAGACCCTGGCTACCTCCTGCACTATCTTTTTGGTTGTAGCGTGGTCGAAATAATGAATCGATAGGTTGGCGTGAACCGCATCGAATTTATTAGCGGTAAATGGTAATGGTTCAGATAAATCTAGTACTTTAAACTCTACTCCTGAATCCGGAAACTCGTGTTTATCACGCTGAATTACAACTTCGGAAAAGTCAGTAGCAGTAACGTGATGGTCCTGCCGGGCAAAGAAGACTGCGTCTCTGCCCACGCCGCAGCCAAGGTCTAGAACTTCCGAATTGGCGCTAAGCTTAGGCTCGGCCAATAAAGCAAGGCTGCTAGGTTCAGATCTGAACGACTCATGCTCGCCTTCTTGGTGCTTTGTGTCCCAAATCGATTTTTGATCTGGAATTTTATTCATTGTTCTCCTTTTATGCCCATCAACGTATGTATGTCGTCATTAGAATGGTCATTTCAAATAACACTATATAAGGAGCCTGCAGAATCAAATGATATTTATAGGCTTTCTGACGATTAAAAACAAAGAATAATAGGCAGCTTAGTAAGTAAACAACCGTTAAAGCCCAAAAGATTCTAACGATTATTGGCTGCTGTATGGTATGAAACGCAATTAAGGCAGCCGGTACCATCAATACTGCAGCGCCGTATGCCGCAACGCGGTGCACTCCGCGTTTCCAGCCGGTAGTATCTGGGATCCAAGCGGCGATCACAAATCCTAGAGAAGTCATCGCCACCAGAACTGTAAATAGGGGCGGCAATTTAAAAGTCGGCGAGAACCATTTGTATATAAAAACTGTGAATAGAGTGAAAACAACAGTTTCAGCTACAACCATTGTCACATATGCCTGGCGGCTGGCAGCCGCATGCTGACTGAACGACATACCTTTATGCCCGCGCCATTTGGTTACTAGAAGTGTCAGCGCTAACCACGAACCAAGTATGGAAATCCACCCAAGTGGTTTAAAAGCTTCGATCGGTTGCATTTATAGCTCGCCCCAGTTTTTGCCAATTGATGTATCTACCGTCAATTTGACCGGCAGTTTGTAGACGTTTTCCATGGTTTCTTTTAGCAGCTTGGCTGTTTTATCGGCGTCTTTTTCGTCACATTCTAAAATCAGGCTGTCATGGATTTGCAACAGTACTTTGCAGTTTTCGTTTCTAAGTTTTTGGTCAACATGCACCATGGCTAGCTTCATAATGTCGGCGGCGCTGCCCTGGAAAGGCATGTTGACGGCCTGACGCAGGGCGGCTTCGCGAACGGCGAAATTGGAAGAATGGATGTCCGGTGTGGGCCGGCGGCGACCAAAGATATTCTCTACATAGCCGTCTTTCTTAGCCTTGTCCTGGACAGATTCAATGTAGGCGCGCAGTTTGGGCCGGACCTCAAAATATTTGTCGATAAAATTCTTGGCCTGCTCGTAAGTCATACCGGTGGCCTGCACTAATCCGTGCGTACTGAGCCCATACATAACCCCAAAGTTGACTACCTTGGCCTCGCGGCGCATGTTTTTGGTTACATCCATTTCATCGCGGCCGTAGATTTCCGCCGCCGTAGCAGTGTGGACATCTACATCGCGGTTGAACATATCAATCAGGTCATCGTCGTCACACAAATAGGCGGCTAGTCTAAGCTCAAACTGAGAATAGTCGGCGCTGACCAGCATTTTGCCCGGCCCAGCCACGAAGGCAGTACGGATTTGCTTACCCAGGTCGGTTCTAACCGGGATGTTCTGCAGATTGGGATCATTAGAGCTCAACCGGCCGGTTTGGGCGACGGTTAAATCATAGGTAGTGTGCAGGCGCGACTTTTCATCAACCATTTTGGGCATAACATCCACGTAAGTATTTTTGAGCTTGGTGACTTCACGCCAACTGGTAATCAGATTAATAACTGGATGGGCAGCACGTAATTTATCCAGCTCGCTGGCGGCCGTGCTGTAGCCGGTCTTACCTTTTTTGATTCCCTGGGTAGGTAAATTGAGTTTGTTAAACAAAACGTCGGCCAACTGCGACGGACTGCCGATATTGAATTCCTGGTCGGCGTGGCCGTAAATTTCCTGTTCAATCTTTAGAATCATATCGTCCAACTGTGCGTTCATCTTAGCCAGGTACTCGGTATCCAGCTGGATACCTTCGTATTCCATACGCGCCAGCACCGGAATGACCGGCCACTCAATATCACGGGCTAGCTTGACGACTTTAGGCGTCTTGGCTAACAGCTTGGTCTGATATTCATATAGAGCGCTCAGAACACCGACAATTTCCGCCGAGCGGTTAATAAGTTCATCTTTATCAAGTTCTTCAAACGGCGAACCGTCGTAGTCTAAGTCGGCGGTCGCTAGTTCAGTTAAGCTTTGGGCGCGCAGCAAGGCATTAATTAGAAAGGCGCCAACTAATGTGTCATGCCCAACCGGCGGCAAATCAACGCCGAGCTCAATTAAAACTTTTATTGTGTATTTAAGATCATAGCCGACCAAAGAGGTTTGCGACTTAAAGGTGGAGTTTAGAAAATCACGGACTTTGTCGCGGCTGAGTTTTTCTAGATCTAGTACGATGGTTTGCTTGGCTTCGCTGCTGAGAATAAGCAGTTGGGGTTGGCGGCCGTGCTTACTGCCAGCCCGGCTGTGCACCACCATGGCCGGCGACGCCGCCAGTTTTAATCTGGCCAATTCAGTGTCGCTTTCAATTACCGTGTGCTTGCCAATATTTAGTTGCCCATCAAACTTTTCCTGCGCCTTGGCGTGATCTTCTAGACTGACTTTCATGACTTCCGGTAACTGCCGCAGCAGGCTTCTAAACTGCAATTTTTGCAGAATTTTTTGCAGGCGGGCCGGGTCGACTTTGCTGCCGTCAACTTCTTTAAGATCCAGTTTTATGGGTGCGTCGGTCCAGATTGCCCCAAGTTTTTTACTTAAATATGCCAGATCCTTGCCCGCTTCCAGCTTCTTACGGGTTGATTCCTTTATAAGGTCCAGATTTTCATAAATATTGTCAAGCGTTTTGAATTCTTTCAGCAGATCCAACGCACCCTTTTCGCCTATGCCCGGCACGCCTGGAATGTTGTCTGAGCTATCGCCTTTCAATGACTTGAGATCTAAAAATTGTTCAGGCGTAATGCCGTATTTTAGGATAAACGTCTCTGGTCTGAACAATTCAATGTTGCTTAACCCTTTCTTGAGGGCGTAGACATGAACCTTTGGGTGAACAAGTTGCAGCATGTCCAGATCAGAGGTAATCAGCATGGTTTCTATGCCCTTTTCGGCGGCCTGGACGGCCAACGTGCCCATAATGTCGTCGGCTTCGTAATCGTCCAGCTCGTACAGCGGCCAGCCAAAAGCCTGCAGCAAATCATGCAATATTGGAATTTGAATTTTGAAATCGGGCGGGGCCGGTTTGCGTCCGGCTTTGTATTGCGGGTACAGAGCCAAGCGTTTGCGGATGTTGGTTTTTGGTTTGTCCCACGCCACGCAGACGTAGTCCGGCTTAAGCCTACGCAGCACTTCCAGCGCCATGGTGGCAAAGCCAAAAACACCGCCGGTTGGAGTGCCATCGGGCGTAGATAAATTGGGCATGGCAAAATAGCCGCGGTAAAACACCGACTTGCCATCAATAATCGCCAGCTTCTT
>CAYUOI010000026.1:0-7681 GCA_964446365.1 uncultured Candidatus Saccharibacteria bacterium
GGGTCGCGCACCCTGCCCTTTTCGGCATCGATTTGCAGACCGGCTTCCAGCTGGGTAACTTTTTTGCGGAGATTTTCCAGTACTACCTGGCTCTCAACTGGATAAACGAACATCGAAAGATCAATAACTTCATCCAGGTTGACCATGCTGCTTAGCCAACCCGTAAATAGCTGCCGCGGATAGCCATAAACATAATAAGTGCGGGCATAGCGCGTACCCAACTGAAAATGCGTGCTGTCATAAACTAATGAACTCGGGGCAATAAAATCGCGCAGCGCCGTAATGCCTTTTTGAAAAGCGGCTGTAACTTCCTGTTCTTCGCGGGCTCGTTGGGCTTGGGCGATAGCTACCGGATCCAGCGGCGGTTTTTTATTACGGAAAATAGCCATTACGGATTCAGCTCCCTATCCAGATTGGGCTGCGGGGCGCTGCCCTGGCCTTTAGTTACGACCGGCGCTTCAAGGTCGTCAAAATTCTTCAGCTGCTGGCGGGTGGCGGTATCGGGGTTATAGGTATCGTAATAAAGTTCAATTAATTCCTGGGTATCCAGCGGCAGGCCCTGGATGCCGCACTGTAAAAGTCCGGATAAAGTGGCCTGGACGCGGTTGCGCAGTTCATCTTTGGCTTTGGCCAGATCGGGTTCGTTAATTACCACGTGTTGCTGCTTATTGTTAAACAAAGTAAAGACACCAGTAAACAAGTTCTTGCTGGCGGTTATTGCCCTTTGGGCGTCGAGCACTGGGAAATATGGAATTACCACATAAAAGCGCTTGTCCATAATATTGGTCTGAGCGGATAGGTCATCAATAAAGGCAATATAGTCTTGCATCAAAACTGCCAGCAGCATGTTGTCGTGCTCGGCACGGATTTTATCGAGCTTATTGAGATAGGGCTGCAAATCGACTTTTTGGGAGCGGATAAAAATCTGAACCGGGTAGTAAAGCGAGTTCAAAAACCCCTGGTAGGCATATTCAACCGACTCACGTTCTTGAGGGCTCATAAGATCAAAGTTGATACTCTTGACCATAATTACGCTTCTGAATGAACCGTCGTTCATGATGACAATGCCGTCGCGGATTTCGGCAATTTGCAGAGCGTTCTGGGTGCTATTGGGATTTACTGGCATAGCTTGAGTAGCCGGCGGAATGACCCCGGGCTGGCCGCCAACACCAGGCGGCGCATTTTGAAATGCCGGTGGCTGTCCTATCATTTGCGACGGCACGGACGGGCCTGGCTGATAGCCGGCCGGAGGCATGTTTGGCTGTTGGTTTTGATCAGGATTCATCAGCTAATCAGCCCACCTTTAATGAGGGATTCCATACATCTTTAAAGTATAAACGAAACAACCTTTAGCGTAAACGAACTTCGACCTCATCGTCAGGCGGTTCCTGGCGCGTTTGTTGGGCCTGGCGGGCGATGGTAGAGATATTTAAATCATCATTTGCCGCCAGTTGCTGAATCATCGGGTTGGCTTTTGGTGCCGGTGGTACCACCGGTAGTGATCCTGCCGGGTCAATTACTTTAGTGTGTCCAAAGGCGGCCCGGGGGTTAGTGTCAGGATGTAACTGGGCCAGTAGCGCCTGGTCATCCTGTTGGGTCGATGATTGAGATTTGCCAGCGCCAGGCACGGGCGGCAGACTGCCGGATTGACCAAACCACATGTCAGAGCCAGTTGGTTCCGGTTTACTTTCTGTCTTAGGCGATGCCACATCCTTCAGCCGCTGCATTAATTGTTCACGCCGACCTTTGCGCGAGGTACCGATCATCTGATCGAAATGGCTGGCCGTCGTGTTTTCAAAAATATCGTCGGAATCTGTCACTTCTATACTGGGTACTTCCCGAGGCAAAGCCGACACGTCGACTAAACGGTCGCTGGTGGGGTCTTGCATAACGTAACTGGGGCTGGTCGACAAATTTACGCTGACGTTTTTTATTGCCCAGCCGCGGCTATCAATGGTGTCGGCCAGGGCGCGCAGGCGGCTGCGGACCTCGATTTGCGACAAGTCATTGGTCAAATGCCTCTCAATTACCTTTGGGGCTGTGATAGTCACAAGCTGCTGCATGCCGTCCTGGTTCCAGATTCTACGGCGCGGCTTTAAGAAAAATCTGATCTTAGCCAGCAACCAGACTTCAGTGGATTGGTCGCGGCTCCAAGGCCAGGCCAGAAAGCCGCTGATTATAGCCATAGGCACAAACAATACCAGCAAGAAAGTTACGTGCTTGGTGACGGCAAAAAAACTGAGATACATGCAGACGGCCGTAATGGCCGCAAAAATAAACTGTTTGAGCGACAACGGCCCCAACAGTTTGTCTTCAGCTTCAATATCCTGGAGAACTTTATAATTACCCACTAGCTAACAGTGTAACAAAAGAAAGGTAGCTTATAAATCTTGCTTATGGTTTAGTCTTTAACGACGAGCTGCACGGCGGCCCAAGTTGCGGGCGATTTTGTTGATCCGCCTTTGAACGGCATTATCAACTGTCTCAATGCCGGCTTCACCCTCGCGGTAGGCGGTCTTGGTGTTTATCACATGTTCCGCAATCTTGTTATCGGCGGCTTTGGCGCCGGCTTTAGCGGCCCGGCCGCCTATTTTTGCGGCCTTAACACCGTATTCAGCGGTTTTGCTGGCGACCTTGCCGGCAGCTTTACCGGTAACTATGGCTGCCCTTTTAGCGCCGCGTCCGGCAATCCTGGCGTTCTTGTTAATACTATGGCCCATATCTACGGCGGCATCTTTAAGGCCGTAGCCTTGTTCTTGAGGGGGTTTGGGGTGGCTGGCCATATAATCGTTGTGATATTTGGTGGCGTTATGAACGGCCACTTTGTATTCATGCCTACTATGCCGATTATTTCTCACACTGTTTATAATTCCGGTACCATTTTGAATTTTTGCGTACCGCTTATTAATCTTTACGCCTTTACGCCGCGCTGAACCTTCATACGTTTGCTTTATTCGTTCTTTTGCTTGTGGTGTGCCCATGTCTATATTTGTGGGCCAGTTGGCTAGATCAGTTGCTTTATTTTTAGGTGACCACCCATCTGCCAGCCAATATAATTTATCTGAGTTGCGTAATTCCCTGCCTTTTATCTTTGGTTCGTCTTCAGAAACCCGTGCCTCGGCGCGTCCGAGGCGCCACTGAGTGTATCTGCCAAAGACTTTGCGTAATCCACTAAGCGCTACTTGCTCAGTAGCTATATCTTCTGGTAGTGGCGCTGCCTCAACTACTGGGGGTGTTATCCTTAATAATTCCGCCGCCGCCGCATCCTGTGCTTCCTGAAAGCTAATCTCCTGAAGGGTTGCATCCAAGCGTCCCTGCAGCATGCCTGGAGTAAAAGGCTTAACAGTGCGATATAAGCCGGGAATTTCTGGGCTGGGCATTTCAGGTCTAATTGGAGGCGCTTCTGACATGTTAGGATATTAACATAAGTATGATAAAAAATCAATACACTGTCTTAATAAAAAATGTCTAAATACCTGTTGGTGCCGAGGTGGATACGGGTGGTATGCCACCGGTAGGATTGCCTCCGCGGGCATTTTGGACTTGCGCGTTTTGTGCGTCTGCACGTGATTGGAACTCGCGGCGGGATTGTATCCAGCGGTCTGACCCACGCACTGTCTCCATAGCCTTAGCTAAAGTAATACGTCTTCTTGGTTGAATGGCACCATCTGATCCTGTAACCATCACTGTTTCTGCGCCAGAGTCTAATAGAGTTTGTAGAGCTGGCGAAAGATCATCCAGGTCAAAAGTCTGGCCCGTAAGCCCTTGGCGAAGTGCTTCTGCTTTCTGCGGGTTCGTAGCGTTTATATTTTCATATACTCCGGCCATTTGGGCAAGATTATCGGTAACTGTGTCGGCATTCCCGGTGGCCAGACTATCAACGACGCTTTCTTGCATTGCCGGGATTAAGTTATCGACTGACTGCTGTTTCATGCTTGGGTGCAATAGTACTTGCGCACCTTGAGCTCTAAGCACAGCCTGTGACAAGTGTCGCTGAGCCATGCTTTGCTCTCCGTTTGGACCCTCTGCATTATATTCTTCGGCCGTGTAGGCTCTATCCACAACGTTACCCTGCGCATCTGTTCCATCCCAGCCTTCACGAGTGCGTGTTGCAATAGACATAGTGTCACCAAAGGCGGCGCCGCCTTCATCGGCCCGCCCGGCATTCATGGCAATGCCTTTACCCTGACCGATTAAGTCAGTAAATACACCGCGGTTGCCGCCGGCAAGGCGAGCAGCGTCACGCCACATATCAACTCCTCGGTACGCTGTGCCGCCGCTAACGGCTTGCATCCACGTTGCTTGAGAAAAGGCAGAATCACCATATTTTTTACGTATGTTTTCCATTCTAGACGCGTCTTGGCGAAGATTTTTCCTACCTTCAACCGTATTTTCGTCGTAACTACCGGTTTCTCTTAATGCTTGTTCCATAGAAATACCGCCCATAACAGATCTTAGTGCGGCCCTATTCATATCATCGTCGTTCTTCCAGGTGTAGTCTTTATCTTCACGCATCGCATCCCTGCCCCCAATTGAGGCGTCTGTAAGGGCGCCACCTATTCTGCTGCTCCATTTAACAGGATTAAATCCGGCACGGTTAGCATGGCCGGCCGCTTGAAAGCCAGTATTCAAACGACTTCGGAATCTACCAAACCGCGTTGCTTGATTTGCGCCACGGAAGTATTTACCGGCTCTGGCTCGCGCAAGCTGCTTGGCGGGCTGAGCCTGGCGGATTTTACGCAAGCGGTCAAAGGCGCCGCGGCCGCGGTCGTTAACCATGCCGCCTAGCGTGCCAATAAGTCCGGTGGCCATAGAAAAGGCTTTGGGAATCAGGAAATATGGAATGTAGGTAGCAATCAAGGCAATGTACGGTGAGGCAACTGTGTTTGTACTATCGGCCACTCTACCAAAAGCCGCCCCCAAGGCTATAAAGCCGACAATTATCGAATAGACCAGCAGGGCGCCGCTGAATGTCTCGTGCCAGATTTTCCATAGCTTCTGGGTGTTAGGCAGAATAGAGGCCAAAATGGCAATTGGTGCTACGATTACCAAAAATATGACGGCCATTTGCCTTAGAATAATAGCCACAAAGGCCAGCATTAGGGCCAGAGCGGCGGCCGCAAAAATTGACAGCAAAAAGGCAATACCGACAAGCGCCACAGCGGCTGTGCCTACGCCCAGTGTAGTTATTTGAGCCCCGTTTAAGGTTGGATTACCTAAAGAGTCAAACGGCGTCAATATAATAGACTGCACTGCCTTGGCCAAATCGTTGGAGGCAATTATTAATAGGCGCATGACCTCCCACGATAGTGAAATACCGATAATTGCTATAGCCAGCTTGGGCAGTACTTTCTTAACCGTATAGGCGTCAAATATTTCCAACGACATAGCCTGGGCAATGACCATGATTAGGGCAATGACTACTAGTAGCGACATGGCAATTAGGCGGACACTGTTCCAGGCTTGGTAAATCGCTTTGCCGGCGTCGGCATTGTTTTTATCAAAGTAAGTCCCCGCATCTATATCCAACTGATCTTTAATAAAGGTGCCGGCGGCATTGACTATGCCTTGGGCGGCATCTAATAGCGGGCACATTATCCAGGTCAGCGGGTTTATGGACCACTCGCAATCGACATGAACCGCGGCATCCGGACTCGCGGCCGCGTCGCTTTGTATGACTGGAGGCTGTGCGGTCGAGGGTTCAACCCTGATACGCACGCCGATTTTGGCATACGACTCACAGGGGTTAGATGTATTGAGGTACCAGTCACCTGATACAGTTGTGGTCCCGGCCGTAAGCGCATTAAGCGGTTGTCCAAAATCCATGTGCGGCGCGCTTTGTTCACAGCCTGCCATATTTGTGCCGGCAAAAGTTTTGTGATCAGTCGTTTTATATACACTTAGATATGGGCTTTCGGTGCTTTCTGCGTCAGTAAAGAGCAGGTTGATAGTATTAGTGGCAGCATAATAACCGCCCCATATGCGAGCATTATTGACTGATGTGACCTTCTGGCTTTGGTTATCGGCGGTCTTAGCGCATGAAAAGTCAAAATCTGTATAGGCTGCTGCTACGGAGCCCTTAGCTTCGGCCGCAGCGATTGTTTTTTCTATATCATTCAGTTGATTTAGGGAAGAGTCGTCAAGGTTTATGTCCAGACCTTCGCCATTGCTCTTGTCAGCCGAAATTGTGAAATACGGTCTGCAGCTAATACCTTTATCGATATTGTTGGCTTTGCGGGCGGGCTCAAAACTTCCAGAAAGGTAGTATTTTATTTCGCTGCCACCCCAATGATGGGTTGTATAGGACTCTCCCCTATAACTGATGGTAGCAATATCAACAAAACTTGGTCCTAGGTTCCCTTGGCAGGCGCTGATTGTGCCAGGTAATGTAAATATTTGACACGGGCCAGTGTTAGTATTACCGCCGCCACCCGGTGCTGCGGGCCAGAACTCGGGCTTGCTAAAAAGCCCAGTATCATGATCGTCGACATTAACGCTATAACTTGCTTGATTAATGGGCGCGCTGGGATAAGCAGAAGCCGTAAAAGAGAGAGTTTTGGCTGCGCGGTTAACTGTACCTACGGCAGCAACCGAGATTGGCCCGCGCCGGCCGCCATCTGCATCATCATACACAAAACCATAAAAATCGGTTTTCGTGCCCGGCGGCGTGGATTGAAATAACATACCGGCCTGGCTACAAGCAACATCCCCGGAACTATTCTTGCCCGTAAAGTATATGTAAACCATGGGGTCGTGTTGCTGGACTTTATCGAGCGTTGCTAGATAGGCAGAGGCGTTACTTCCGGAGGGACGGCCGACAGCTTGGGAAAAGTTATACGCATAATAATCGGCACCAGTTTCGGCATACTTGGCATCATTAGCTATAACCGCGACACATTCTATGGAAGGTTGGCTGCGAACTAAATGTATTGTTGGGTCAGCAGCTTCAACCTTTAGCGCCGGCAAAATAAGCTGAAACAGCATTGATAAAACTAGGACGACCACACTGAACGCTGCTAAGAAGCGGGTCTTTATCGCAGCCGGCTGGCGAACTGAGCGTTTAAATACGCTAAACAAATTTTTCATAATTCTGTAAATAAATTACTTTGTATATTGGTCTCTGTCAGAACTGTATTATAATCCAATACCATTTACTTAACCGTAGTTTCTTTGGTGGAATTAAATTGTAATACATGCCAAGGTCCATCGGCGTTAGTAATATAAACGCTTAGTATATAATTTCCATTATCGGTTCCTGTAATACGATACTTAAAAGTGTGCACCTCAATTTTTTCAGTTGTTTTTGGCTGAACCGTTTCTATATCAGCGGCGTCACCTGTAAAACTAGTCTTTAGTCGAGAGACGGTTGCTTTCCAGCTGTCAGAAGTTGTGTAGGCCTTGCTTGAACTAGAGAATAGCTGATAAGACTCATCGGCCTGGCCAGCAACTATTTCTTTTATAAATGTGTCACTGACTCGCTTGGCACCACCGCTGCCTTTGCTTTTGGGGCCAAACAGAAATATGCCGGCTAACATCAGGCCCAATATAACAATAGCCGCCACAATTACAATTAAGCGTTTTCTACCCTTTGCCGGATACGGATTCATGCGTGGTGCTGCCACCCTATTTACGTAGTTCTAATGGTATGATACAGGCGACGCGACATCAGTACAACATCAGG
>CAYUOI010000027.1:0-7482 GCA_964446365.1 uncultured Candidatus Saccharibacteria bacterium
CGGTTGCACCTTTGAGTGGGTTCGCGTTATAAGCGAAAGGCCTTCAAGGTGGGTTGAAGGGTGTAATTAGGAGATGACGCGTTCGTCCCCATAAAACGACCTACGGCGGTGCCCACCCCCTCCGTAGGTCGTTTTAATTTGTGAGATAATATTGATATGGATTTTGATAGCGAGAGACAGGTCTTTAGCCCTAACGCTATAGATAGACGCTTGCTCGACGACAACAGCGATTGGTCTATCGATGACGCAGCACTGCTGCAGCATGCCATTTTAAAAGCCCGCCAAAATTGGGCCGAACGTGACCTAACTGAATTCCCGTTGGGCACCCAGCTTAATGCTGCAAAAGCAGATCAGCAAAGAGCACTCAATATATTCGATAGTATGTTAGCTGTGGTAAGGCCGTTTGTGCCGGGTGGTCTGGCCGAAGAAATCGAGGAGGCACTGCGCCGGGAACCAAGTTAGATAATAAAACTACGGGTTTCAGGATTGAGTTCGCCGCTGTAAATGTACTCAATTAATACGCTTTCCACTTCTTTCACTAAGGCCGGCAGCTCTTTTTCTTCGGCACCACTCATTTTTTGTAATACAAATTCGGCACCATCTAATTTGGTAGTTGCGCCTATACCAATACGAACACGATTGATATCGCCTTCGACATTTTGAAGTAACGACTTGATGCCATTATGGCCGGCACTACTGCCTCCACGCCTAGTGCGGATTTGGCCGAATGGAATATCCAGTTCGTCATGCACAACCGCCATGCAATTGTTGGGTATTTTATAAAAATGCTGCACGGCCTGCACTGCTTCACCGCTATTATTCATAAAAGTAGTTGGTTTAGATAAGATTACGCGGACGTCGCCTAAATTCTGAATAGTAATTAGAGATTTAAGATCTTTTTTCTCAGTCCAGGCTGGAAAATCATGATTCTTGGCAAACGAATCTAAGCACATGAAGCCCAGGTTGTGGCGAGTCTTTTCGTATTTTTTACCTGGATTACCTAAGCCTACGACTAATACGGTCTTATTAAGTCCAAGAGTGTATAGAGGCGCACTGGAACTGGTCTGTGGTTTTTTCTGAAACAATGCCATGCTATTAGTGTAGCCTGTCTAGTGCTTTTCGATGAACCAGAATTTAACCGGCGTACCGCTAAAGTCGTAAACCTCACGCAGTACTCTTTCCAGATAGCGCTTATAACTCCAATGCAGCATTTTAGTGTGGGCGCCAAAGATTTTAAAGCTGGGCGGACTGTTTTCGTCCTCCTGGACGGCGTAGTTTAGTTTAGGCATTCTGCCCTTTAGGCCAGCCGGTGGATGTTTATCAGTAGATTTTGCCAGCCATTTGTTAAGTTCAGCCGTTTTTATGCGCTGCTTACGCTTGGTATCAATTTCCAGGGCTAGCTCGAATAGTTTAGCAACATTTTGTCCGGTGACTGCGCTAGTAAACGCCAGCGGTGCCCACGGTACAAATTCAAATTCATTTTTAATCCTAACCGCCAGCTGGTCGCGGCTGAAGGGTGTTTTCTCGTCCAGCGCGTCCCATTTACTTACAACCAGCACCAGGCCTTTGCCAGCTTCTTTTACCATGCCGGCAATTTTTTGGTCTAGCTGCACGCCCAGCTCGTTGACATCCATTAACACCAGGCATATATCAGCCTGCTCTATCGCACTTAACGCTCTTAAGACGCTGAAGCGCTCAATGCCGACTTCTATTTTGCCGCTGCGCCGAATACCAGCGGTATCCATAAGCTCAATTTCCCTGCCCTCGTACCTGACAATTGCCCTGTTAATGTCACGTGTCGTGCCTGCCCGGTCAGCCACTATCGCCTGCTGTTTTTTGGCGAGACTGTTAAATAATTGAGATTTACCGACATTTGGGCGCCCAAGTAAGGCAATATGCAGCCGATCATCGGCCTGCCTGGCCGCAGCTTTTGGAATCTGCTTAATAAGCGTGTCCAACAGGTTATCGATACCACGGTTCTGGGTGGTACTGGTAAGAATAATAGGCTTAATACCCAACCGTTCGTAATCGCTCATATTCGGCCGTCGCTTTTTGTCTATCTTATTGACTACCAGAAATACGGGTTTACGGCTTTTAAGTGCCATCTTGGCTACCTGGCGGTCCTCTTCGCTAATGCCAACATCCGCTTCTATTACTACCCAGATAACATCGGCGCTATCGGCGGCCTCGGCAATCTGATCCTGAATACTGGCTTCGAATTCATCTTCCGGGTCTTTCATGCCGGCCGTATCAGCTAACCAGAAATTCTGACCGTTATGGCCGGCAATGGCCGTAATGCTGTCACGGGTGGTGCCGGCTTCGCGGGCGACTATCGCTTCGCGCCGTTTTAAGATTGCATTGAATAAAGACGACTTGCCGACGTTGGCCCGTCCAACTATTGCTATGATAGGCAATTTTTTCATCGCTAACAGTGTAACATGTTATTCTAACAACATGAGTGAGGACGAAACGCAAGCCGAGCTATCTTTCATGCAGACTCCGTTGAAATTTTTTGGACATAGTAGTGAGACTATCCATTTTGATTATCCGGCGGTGTATTACGAGGAAATAGAGGAGCTTAATCAAGAAGCTGCGGTCAGGCTTGAAGAAATTGAGGCGCGACGCGAATTACTGTTGCTTGGTGAAGCACCAAAGGACAGGTACGAAAGTCGGCTTTTAGATGACCAGGAGTTCACGCTAATCGTTGATGAAATTAAACGACAACCTTTGTGGCAGCATAACCACAATTGGTATGAACGGCGCTTCCGCGGCAGCAGCTCAAAGGCAGTGCGTGAACGTCATAGCGAAGTGACTAATTATTTTGATTCGCTGATTGGCAATAAAAAAGATCAATTATCAGTACCCGATAGCGACAATATTGTGAGGTATCTAAATGATCGAATAACGTCCAATGAATGGTCGGGAGCGGCCTATGACGCGCGCGAATGGCACGATGCGTTGCCAGAAGATCATCCTGACCGTGCTGTAGCAGCTAATTATGCCGGATTTGCCGGCAATATTATGCTGAACCAGTATTGCAAGCTAGCGATTGCGCTGGCAGATGATAGTTTAGCCGACGATGACTTTGTGTCCGTTAAGCATTTCTTTAGCGTTTGCTTGCCAACTGCTAATCGGCTAGAGTCATTCATCCCCGAGGAAGTACGGACGGTTAAGCAGGTGCTGCGAGAGGTATTTATGCAGTACGCGTTGCGCAGCGGTAATACGGTGCGTCGTTATGCGGAAATGTTTGGCCGGATTGAGCTGGGGCACGAGATGACAGGCTCCTATGATGAGCGTGATGCCAATGAAGACGAGGCTCTCAGTGCCATTATGCGCTACGACGAAAGCGAGCATATTGACAGGGACAAAATGGTCGCTGATTTATTGAATTTGACGTTTCGCCTGGAAGCTCAACACGAATGGTCGCGGGCTATCGATGTATTGGACTTAGCAAGGTTTGCTTTCGATATACCTACCGACATGTTCCAGGGCCGTATTGATGAACTGGCCATTAACGGTGTGCTGCATTATACGACGGATATGAGCCGGCTGAATGAGCGCTGGTCATATACGCGCGGCAAGCATGAATACTGGACGGATAATGGTGAAAAACTTGTTGGTCTAGAGATGAGCAGCTGTCTTAGCGATGAGGCGCGTCGGAAAATGCGCGAGATAAAGGATATACGCGGTCTTGAGCATGCCCTGCAAGCGCTGGAAGCATCCGAAGACATTGACCGTCAGCACGCATTACGATGGGAAATCATGGATAAACTAGCCTCCGCCGCACCGGAACTAGCTTCCCGTTACGGTCAAAGCGAGTTTGCTGAAAAATTGCTGGAACAAATTAAAGAGCCCAGTCTTATGCAAATCTCGGCATCGGGCTTTGATGATTTTGTCGAGAAGCTACTGATACTCAAAAATAAAGGCGTACTTACGGCTGAACAGCGTAATGAAGCAATCATGACAATGGTGGATAATCTGGTGGAGGCGTCTAAATCGCCTAAATACGAACGACCTTTTGAACGCTTTATCGGGCTCATCTCGCCTCTACTGCGCGGAACCGAGCCAGCTGATAACGCAGACGAAGAAACGGTCTGGGTGTTTGCTCCCAAGGCTCAATTTGTAAGTCTAATGGAAACGTATATAGAACGCGTCAATGACAAGGAATTCAGAGAATGGCTATCATTACAAAAAACTGCTTTTTGTACAAACGTGCGAGAGGCTTGGAAAAACTATTGGGATGAATTTGAAGAGTACGCCTGGTAAATTCCGACTTTAAGTCGGCCTAGTTTATATGGCCCAAAATTTGTGCGGTGGAGTTTTATGACTTTGTAGCCGAGAGCTTCGAAAGTGCGACGGATCTGGCGGTTGCGGCCCTCAGTCATTGTTATCGTCCATATTTTATCCCTGCCCCGCAGGCCTAGCCTGCTTGGGCCGTCATTCAACTCAACCCCCTTGCCCATATGAGCCTTGTCTCTACTGAGCAGAGGTTTATCCAATTCAACCTGGTAGACTTTCTCTTTTTGACTACTGGGATGGGTCAAGCGTTGCGACAGTTCGCCGTCGTTTGTTAATAAAAGCAAACCGGTTGAATCTTTATCGAGCCGGCCAACCGGATTAAGGTTGTGCAATTCGGCCGGTAGTAAATCATAGATGGTTTTACTTCCCTGCCCGTCCCGGCTGCAGACATAGCCGGCCGGCTTGTGGAGCATAATTGTGGTGGTTGCTGGCAGTACTAGCGATTTACCATCTAGCGTTACCGTATCGTCCGGCTCAAGTCTGGCGCCAAGTTGCGCAATAACGTCATTAACTTTAATACGATGCTCGGCTATCAGATCATCAGCGCCCCGGCGGCTTTTACCAGTTGCCAAAGCAACAAAACGATTCAAACGCATGTTATTAGATTACTACAAACTTATATCGTGCGGATTTTCGGGGTCGGATCCAGGTGTCTGGTTTGGCCCGATTATCTGCCCCGGTGTATGCGGTTCTGAAGCGGCGTCATCCGAGCTGTCAGTTGAGGGCGCGGCAATAACAGTTTCAGCTGGTGGATTGGCCGGCGGTAGACCGGCTTGTTCGCCGGCTTCTTCTTTAGCCAGAAGCTCGTGTATATCCGGCTTAGTTTCAATGTCTGTTGGCGGTTGAATGACTTTTTCGTGGACGACCGGTAACTCCGAGCTCTTCGGAGCCTGAACCATGTCCTTTGGCGGTGTAATGCCGGTATCCTTTATCTGTTCGCCTACCTCTACCTTTTCTTGTGAGGCCGGCTCTGCCAGGCTGGCGGCGGTGGCGGCGGCATCACCAGTCTGTGTTGGATCTTGAGGTGGTTCAGCAACTGGGATTGCAGATGGAACTGGATCAGATGGCACAGTCACCGGCTGGCTTGCCGGTTGTGTCGGACCGGCCGGTGGTTCGGTAACTGGTGTTATTGGCGGCGGTGTTTGAGCTGGTGCATCTGCAACTGGTGTAGCCGCCTGGTTTGGCGGCGTACCATCTAAAACTTCGCGCGCCGTCTTGGCAACATCTTCCAGCGTAACCTGTGATTTGACTAAATAGCGGTCGGCGCCGAGTTTATCGGCACGAATTTTGTCTTCTGCCTGGCTGAGAGCAGTCATAACGATAACTTTAGTGTCTTTTGTTTCGGCGGTACTGCGAAGAATGTCCAGCATGTCAAAGCCGCTAATTTTGGGCATCATAACATCAGCAATAATAAGATCCGGTTTTTCTTTAACGGCCATTGCCAAGGCTTCTTCGCCGTCTTTGGCAGCTACAATCTCATAACCCTCTGCTAGCAGCCGGGCTTCATATATTTCGCGGAGGTTATTATCATCCTCCACCAACATTATTTTAGCCATCTTAGTGTCTACCTGTTTTCATAGTTCTTATGGTCTGCCTCATTGTATCATGCTCTGGTTAAGCTTGGTACGGCCGCGATTGTGGCCGCTTCTTTTGCTTGTAATTCGGCCGCCTGCTGGGCATTTAAGCGCGGCAAATTAATAAAGAATGTACTGCCGTGACCTACTTCGCTTTCGACCCAAATGCGGCCGTTATATAGCTCAACAATTTTGCGTGAAATAAATAGTCCAAGGCCGGTACCACCAATAGTGCGAGTGGCCGAGTTGTCGACGCGGTAGAATTTTTGGAATAAATGGGGAATGTCATCTGCCGGAATACCTGGTCCGGTATCACGTATATAAATCTGGACGACACTATTATTGCCGGTAAGCCCGACCGAAACTTTACCGCTTTCGGTGTATTTGACGGCGTTATCAAACAGGTTGGTTATGACTTCGCGCAAACGATCCGGGTCGGCATGTGTGTAATACAGCGGTTTTACTACCTTGGCTTGGCTGCTGTCTCGGCTGGCATCAATTAAGGATGTTTCCGGTGTACCGATGACGTACTCCGTACTTAAACCCTTTTTGGTGGCCGAAAAACGCAGATCGCCAGTCAGCTGCTCTAGGTAACTGCCAATTTCAACCACTACCGGGTGGCTGCTAAGCCGTCCGTCTTCGGCTTTGGCGCTGGTCAGAAGATCCTGGAACAACTTTCCAAGGTGCTGTGTAGAAGTATGGGCCTTATCCAAAAAGTCGCGGGCCTTACTGTCAATTTTGCTGACGTGGTCGTTTAGCGCAAGGGCGAGATAGCCTTCAATGGCTGCAACTGGCGTTCGCATCTCGTGGCTGGCCGTACTAATAAAGTCCGCCCTTCTCTGCTCTTCTTGACGCTCTTGGCTGACATCGCGGAAAATACCAACGGCGCCGCTGAGATTATTCTCGTTATCAAATAACGGCGAAACGCTAAGGCTGATTGACAACGGCTTGCCGGCCTTAGTCATAAGCGTGGCGTTGCTATCGCGTACGGCCGCCTTGGCCTCGAAAACTTTGGATAGAGGGTCCTGGGCATCGCTATAGGCTTTGTTCTGGGAATCAACCAACTTAAATACATTATGGTAGTCCAGTCCGGTGGCTTCATTGGCCGCCCAACCGGTAATAGTGGCGGCCGCCGGGTTGAATAGCTGAATAGTTTTTTGATCATCAATCAGCATGACGCCGTCGTCGATAGCCTGTAGAATTATTTCAGATTTACGCCTTTCGTCTCTAAGATTAATAGCCAGCTTGCTATTCTTGCGGCCGCCCTTCTTGCTGGCCTGCAAACGCACCGCCCACGCGGCAACGCCAACCAGGGCCAAAGCCACTAGCAGTCCACCAAGTTTTAGTAATGTTTGTATGAGCATTTTGGTTATGTTTAATCTGGTTATATTATCTGTTTTTTTAGGTTAATATGCAACGACTTTCTTATCTGAACGCAATCTGTTAGTATGAGCTGGTTTTTACGGACCCTCCCTATTACATAACCGGGTGGGATCCAAACTGGCCCCTTCGTCTAGCGGTTCAGGACATCTGGTCGTCAACAGCCAGTGGCGGTTGACGTTTTCCTTGCTTGGCCGAGTGAAAAGATTTATCTTTGAACGAGCATATA
>CAYUOI010000028.1:0-7412 GCA_964446365.1 uncultured Candidatus Saccharibacteria bacterium
GACTAGCACCTTGAGCTTACCCTTTTGCACATCGATTTCATTTATAGAACCGTCGAAGCCCTTAAATGGTCCGTCAGTTATATTAACGACTTCGCCGATCTTGTAATCTATCTTGTGCTTAGGCTCGGCGCGTCCCATTCGCTTCATGATCTTTTCAATCTCATCCGTGTCTATAGGTGTCGGTTCGGTACCGCTACCGACAAAACCGGTTACGCTAGGAGTATTGCGCACTATATACCAGGCATCTTCACTGAGTTTCATCTGCACCAATACGTAACCTTGAAAAATGCGCTTTTCGACAACTTTACGCTTGCCGTTTTTAACTTCGATCATCTTTTCCTTAGGTACTAAGACCTGGAAAATTTTATCTTTCATGTCCAAACTATCGGCCCGCTGGCGGATAGATTCGGCTACCTTTTCCTCGTAGCCACTGTAAGTATGAATGGCATACCATTGTTTAGTTGTATCGTAGCGTTTGTTCATATCTTTAAAATTACCTTTCTAAAGAGCTTGTCTAAACCATAGTCAGTTATGGCAATAATAAGTCCAAAAATGATGGCGAACATAAAAACCGCTGCTGTCAGTTTCCAGGTTTCACGCCGGCTAGGCCACGTTACCAAACGTAATTCGCGCCAACTATTGCGAAAGTAACTAGGCATTATATGTCGGCGTTTATTTAGAAATTTACCTGCTTTATTTTCGGGTAGCGGCAAATAGTATTCGCGCCGGCCGAAGTTAGAGGCTGCTTTTATCGGTTTAGCAACCGTGCCAGTAGCCTTCTTTAGGCGGCGCGTCTTTACCGGCTGCTTAGCTGACTTTTCAGTTCGCTGACGTACCGTTTCTGCCGGGCGCAAACGGCGCTTTTTTGATTTCGATTCGGCCATAACTCTCCTGAAATTAAAAAACTACCATGACGGTAGTTCCTGACCTGTCAATAGTACTCCACTCGATTGCCTAATTCAAGTGTTCTGGAGCAATATCTAGGCTAAATATTTTAGTTAAACAGAAGCTTATTCAAGATTGGGTACAAAAATGGTAAAGGTTGAGCCCTTGTTCAGTTCGCTCTCCAGTATGATTTCTGCATGCAACAGCCTGGCCAGCTTCATTGTTACGTAGAGGCCAAGACCAGTACCATTATTTTTACGAGTTCGGAAATCTTCGCTTCTAAAAAACTTATCAAAAACTTTTTGCTGGTCACTCTTACTTATGCCGATACCGGTATCGCTGACATAAAATTCGACGCCATTGTTCTTTTGTCTGGCTCCTATAGTTACGCTTCCTTTTTCGGAGTATTTAAGGGCATTGGTAACAAAATTTTGCAGTATTTCCCGCACGTATAAACGGCTTGATTTAAGCAGCGATAAGGTTGGGTCCAGCACTGCTTTGATCTCCAGATGTTTATGGCCGGCCTCAGGCTGGTAAGCTTTAATAAGTTCGTCGACCAGTTCGTGCACATTGATGCTTTCAATCTCAACTGTCAGTCGTCCGCGTTCGGCCCGTGACAAAGTTGCTAAATCATTGATCATACCACCCAGAAAGTTAATTTGGTCGTGGGCTTGCTGCAAGGCTCCTTTTACTTCATCTATACTGCCATTTTTTTCAACAATAAACTGAGCGTTGCTGATATTACCTTCGGATATAGCGATAGGAGTTCTTAATTCGTGACTAACAACGCTTATAAATTCATCGCGTTCTTCTTCTAACGATTTTTCGCGGGTTATGTCTCTGAGAAGTACAACGTAGCCTCGTTCACCATCTTTGCCGTAACCCAGATGCACCGGTGCGATACTTAAGTAAAGATTGATCATGCTGCCGTCTTCATAAAGCAGGCGCCAATCTCGATTTGTTGTAGCCGTTTTGGTAGCCCTAATTAGCGAATTAACGTCAACTGGCTGCTTGTTCTTGTCAACAATTTTAAGCACGTCACCAAGCGATCGGCCGGTCATTGAACTATTAAGATCAAGAATATTCAAAGCCGCGCCATTATAGAGAACAATTTTAGCGCTTTCATCTATAGCGATAACTCCGTCAGCCATGCTATTAATCAGGCTTGTCAGGCGTTCATGTTCGATACTCGGGGTCACCGTGCTCAGTTTTTTTTCGGGTGGCGGCATAGCTTCTCTATTATGCCATAAGCGCTATGTCAAAAGAGAACTATAACCCGGTCGCTGTTGCCGGATTTGTTTTCGCAAAAACGGAAGTTTTGGATTATGCACTGCCATTTCCTGCCAGAACGGTTCACCGTGGCGCATTATTTTGGTGTGTACCAGCTCGTGAAGTATCACGTAGTCGATCAGTTCCCAGGGTAGCGTCATCAGAAAACTGTTTAATGTGATTTCTCGACGCTGGTTACAGCTGCCCCATTTAGAGCGCAAATGCTTTATCGCCAGAGTGCTATATGTAAAACCGTATTGCTTTGCAATAGTTTCAACGCGAGACGGCAGTATAGTAACAGCTTCTGTTTGCAGAGCTTTAACTATTCCGCGGTAGGCGGCTTTTTGAACTTCCGGATGTTCTAAATGCCAACTAACTGGATATGTAACTCTTATAATATTACCCTGCAATCGGCAACTAGGCCGTTTTGCAGATGTACTTGATATAAATGCTAAACGGTGCGATTTGCCGATAATTTGGTGGTCGGCTAGCATAACAGGCACACTGCGGTTCTTTGTTATCCAATCTTTTTTACGTTGGGCGAACTCCAAGCCTAATTTATAGGGGGCCCATGCCGGTAGACTTACACGCACATCGCCCTGGGCGTTAATAGATATCCGTAAATGACGCGTGCCGCGGCGTCTTTGCAGACGGACACGGCCAATGCCATCAATATCGACTTCTTTTATAGCCATGCTAGCGGATGATAATATTGCGGCGGCTCATATCGACACGTCCGGCGGCCGGATTTTTGGGAACCAAATTCACGAGTCCTGGCTTAACAACGTTTGAGGTGATGCTGTCGGCAGAAATAATACCTAGTTCATACATTCGTTTTAAGACAGCGTTGCGCTGGGTATTGAACGTGTGTTTGCCACTAATAACAATGTATTCCTCGGTAAGCGTCGGGTTTTGCATGCCGCCAATGTAAGCCTGGAACTCTTTACGGGTTAAGGAACTGGCAAACTTGTCGTCGGCTTTACGGCGATCACGTTTGGTTATGCGCTGTATGGCTGATTCTTGGTCAATTTGTAGCCAGATCAAAACATGACCCGCTTTGGTTTTGCGGGCTAGATCTCGCAGGGCTCTACGTTGAGCCAGCCGCATAGCGTTGACGTCGTAAACGACTGAAACGCCGGCATTAAGAAACTCTTCGCAGATGTAGTCCATCATATGGGTAACAATTTCATTTTCGCGTTTGTCATAACGCGGTTCTTCAAAAAGTTCGCCGCGGATCCTATCGCTTTGAATATGGGCGGCGCTGATGTCTTCGCAAAGTTGCCTAGCAAAATGAGTTTTACCTGCGCCAGGATAGCCATAAAGCATAATCAGCGTAGGTTTTATCAGTAATAGCTTGGACATTCAAAGTATAGTATAACAATTGTTCTCTCTCGGCAAAAGCTAGGCTACAGATGCCGCAACCGCATTTAATTCTAATTGCTCGGCCCAACTTACGATGTAATCACGTCTTCCTTTTAGTAATCTTTTTAACTGAGCTCTTTCCGAACTTGCTAGTCGAATACCGTCGACAAGACCGTCGATAACTTCATCGGTTAATTGTTCTTCCAGTGTGCTTGCCTGCTGTTTTATTTCTGCAACGCTTAAACCGGGATAATTTTGCCGCATACCAAGGCCAAGACTATCGCTGCTAGATCCATTTTCGAGTTCATTTACGGTTTCCGTAAAGCTGCCGTCTGGCTTTCTTTCTCCCCTTGCACGAAACCAGAGTGAGTTTCCATTATCTATTCGTTGTCCATGGCCCTGGCTCATTAACAAATTGGCCGCATTAAATGTGGCATCCCAATTACCAACCAGGCAATCCATAATAAAGCCTTCGTTGCGGGCAGTATCCGTAACACCAACCTCATCAGCATCAATATATTTTGAAGCTCTGGCCAGCCGTCCCTCTAATACAACCGGTATAGTTTCCGGAACTAGTTCAGGAGTTACCGTTCGGTACAAGCGATCAGTTAATAGCTCGATCCATATGTGGTCTTCGTTTCCTGGTTGAGCAAATTTACAATAGTAGCGAACGGTTTCGCCGCCCGTTTCACTAGACGGGACAATAAATTCAGCCCCTTCATTACTACCGGTCTGCGACTGCGGCCGTTCAAAAGTTGTGTCGACTATATCAGGGCGAACTGTGTCGTAATTCATGTCACGACGCACCGATTGATACTCTTCATAAGTAAATATCAGCGTGCCGGAGGTATCAAAAACCGGTATATAAAAACCGCTCTCTAAAATAGCGTTACGCAATAATGGTAACTGAGTGGTATCTGACAAGGTCAGTCCGGCAATTTCAGTCGAAGGCAGTCCACCGGCAATAAGCCGGTGTTGGCCGCTGTAATTTGATCCAACGGCGAACTCCTCGCCCTCTCTATAAGTACCCTCTGGCCTGAGAATATGGATACCTAGCGCACCATAGCCGTGTGACGCAAGTTTACTAATGCGGGATGCATGATCGGGTTCTTTAAGTACCTCTGCCGTGGCTTCAACAACATCTAAATTAAATGGGAAACTGTCCGGGCGCATGTGGTCTATAACTAATTCGCCCGGCAATAAACCGTTTTGCAGGATAGCATACAGAGTTTCCGGGTTAGTAAAATGATGTAAACTTCCGTGTTGCCATACGGCGCTACTATCAATTTCACTATTGCGCTGTTCGGCTTGAGATCTAATTTCTAAATCACGGCTGCGAGTTATGGCTTCGTACAAATATGCAGATAAAACAGTATGTTGCAAATCGGCCGGTAAATCACTTAGGGCCACTTTCCAGCCGGCTGCTTCAATTTCTCCTAATTTGGATTCACTTAAGCCGTAAAGTCCAAGAAGTTCTCGTAGTTCCGGTCCACTTGCATAACTAATTGCTTCTGGTCGGTAAGTTGTGGTCGATCGTAGAGGCAAACTGGTTGGCAAACGTTTAACTTCAGCACTTGTAGTGTAAAAGCCACTTTCAATAGTTAAAAGCGCCAGTTCACTAGAAGTGTGCCACAAACTGCCGCCACCCTCAAAAATGGATACAATTTGTTGCGCCATTTGGACGGAATCTTTAGCCTGTAAAACGCTATTGATTAAACCACTAGCTAACTGAAATCCTGCTCCATTCGGCCCAATTAAATCCGTAAAACCAGTCTTTTGCCAGGCTAAAGCCATTTCCTGGGCCGATGCCATCATATCTTCAGTGTCCAGTAGGTGCTTTGCTAATAAGCCTGTCATTCCCGGTATAGCGAATAGTTCGGTAAATTCTTGAATGCTTAATGCTGCTACTAATTCGTGCGCTTCGTCAAGACTGGACGAGTTTCTTACAAATTCTATAAAAGCATCGGACGTAAATAATTCATGTAAAAATTCCGGTTGAGTGGCGATATATTCTAAAATTTCTTTATGCTCAGGCACTAAGGTTGCCGGTTGACGATCAGCATCATTTACGGGATTTGCTGATAAGGATGAGGAAAAGTACATTTCTAGCAACGGGGCCTTTTCTAGTGCCTGATCGCCAAACATTTTACGGGCGAGTTTCAGTGCTTCGGCTGGATCCGCAAAGAAACTGAATTCCTCGATAATTCTGGTAGGGTTTAATAATTTTACTTCAGGCTGGAGCTCGGCCTCCACATCGCTAACGTACTTGAGGCCACTCATATACACCCCGCGCCCTGCCGGAATCAATTTTGCGTAACTTCTAAATATCCTCTCAGAAATAAAATGAAAATCAACACCGGCCCGTTTAGCATCTTCAATTAAAGAGCCGTGCTCAGCAACTGAAACAGCATGAGTACCTGTTAGCATATCCTTCAGACTATTAGGCAATGTGTGATAGATTGCCCAGACGGAACGCGGCGTGCCTATAGCCGATTCAGGATCGGCAGTTTCATCTAAAATCGCGCTAATAATTTCGTGCGATGCACCATCACTTAATAAACTGGACTGGAATTCGCTTACCTTTTCGGCGTGCAAGCTACGAATTTTCTGAATTAATTCTTCTTTTTCGTGTTCACTAAGCCCATCCAAGTTGTAACTAGCGGCGTATTCAAGATTATAATCTTTATTAGCTTCAGGTGGATCATCTAATTTCGCTGAATCATGCGACGAAGCCGAGATAAGTGACTTCGCCTCGTCGTAGCGCCCTTGACGAATTAGCATTATAACCGCCTCATCTAAGATTGCCGGTACTTCGGTGTTAATTCGATATGGCTTCAGACCAGCCGCCCTGGCGCTTCGCAGAACGTCCAGCTGTTTCACCAGTTGGCTAACCGCCCTTTCGTCTTTAGCCGCGCTTGCCGCCTCCTGGGCTATAACTATTGTATCTGCTACCTCTACGCCACTGGTCTGAAAACGAGAAATACCGTAGGGGTCATTGACTTTATCCAGTGCTTTTTGGCTAAAATATAGAGCTCGCGCGCTGTGCTTTGTGTCACTAGCTAATTTAGCTAATGTATGAAGATCACTGAAGCCGAGTCTATTGACTATTTCACGGCTATGAAGCACATCTTGATTACTCGTGCCGGGCGCCACAAGAGGAACTCGATGGTCAAAGCGGTCATCGAAATCTTCATTGGCTGCAATTCTAAGTAAATCAGCGCTTTGTTCCAGCCTGCTAGGCGTATCGGCTACATGTCCGTATTTTCCTATCGTAACCACACCGCTAAGTTCGCTGGCAGCACTTATTACTTCTTTAGCGAAACCTTTTTCGACTGCTCTCTGTACGTCTTTATGGCTGGTTATCTCATCGTGATGGTCACGCTCATCTAACAAACCGAGCAATAAATAATTTCCGATAGCTGCTTCAGAATTAATTGCGTTGTCTGCCTGGCGGGCGGCTTCAGCTTCTGCTAAAGCAATTTCTTTAGCCTTTGCAAGTATTTCCTTATGAGTTGGCCGTTCTATGCTTGAGCTGCTTAACTCCTGGTACGCCGCGCCGGTCAGTCGGCTAACGCCTACCATAAGTTGACCCATACGGTCATACTCCTGTTTTTGGGCCTCGTCATGCTCAAGCGTTGGTACAGGGGTTATTTTTGCTTCTTCAAAGCCAGGCGTGCTGGTAAAAAGTGTTTCGTGTGATAAAGCTAAAACGCGGTGGCCAATTTCTTCTTGTAGAGTAGGATCTAATACGGCTAGATGCTCGGCTGCTTCAGGTGATCGTTGAGCCAGTTCATCCATATATTGTCATTATACATCTAGCTTAAGGTAAAACTTGTAAGGCATAAGCTCTATGGCAGGGGCACGTGTAATCGAACCACGATCTAAGGTGTTGGAGA
>CAYUOI010000029.1:0-7106 GCA_964446365.1 uncultured Candidatus Saccharibacteria bacterium
TACTGCAGAAAATTACCACTAGCGAGTCCCGCCACTGTCAGTGTAGTTCCCTGCAACTTAGCGATTGTGGGATTGGGATAATTCCCTGTCAGGTCCCCGCCGGCAGCACCGCTGGCGCCACAGTTGCCGGACGTATCACAAACCGTGTTACCGTTTGCCTGTAGGCCGCCAGTGAAATTATTGAGGTTTGTAAAAGTGTTAGCGCCGTTGATTAGCGGTACATTGGCCGATAGCCGTCCGTCTGCTACCGTTCCACTACTTAGGTTTGTAGCGTTCAGGTTCGTCAGATTAACCCCGGACAATGCCGGCAATTCACCTAGGCCATTAAGCTGCACCAGCTGACTGACACCATTGAAGCTATTGCCCTGAATGGTAACGCTGGCGCTTAGACGCCCATTTGCGACCGTGCCGCTACTCAGGTTAGAGGCGTTAAGTGACGTCAGTGCGCTACCATCACCGGTGAAGGCCGCCGCCGCGGCCGTACCGGTCAGGTTACTATTGCCACTGGTGTCCAGCGTAAACCTTGTGATGCCATTGGTACGTAAGTTTAGAGCGAAGTTGTCGTTGGTACCTAGGTTGGCGGTAGCGGCAAAAGTATTGCCGCCATTTGTGAAATTATTGGCACCACCGCCAAAGCCGCAATTGTTTGAGATATCGCAAACTATGTTGCCGTTCTGGGTAATGACGCTACTAAAGGTATTTGTGCCGGTGAAGGTGTTATTGGCATTCAGCAACGCAACATTACTGCTCAACAGTCCGTCGCTGACTGATCCGCTGGTAAGGTTAGAGGCATTCAGAGCCGTAATTGCCGAACCGTTACCCTGTAAACCACCGGCTTTGAGGCTGCCGGTGATGGTAATATCACCGCTCTGGCTGCTGCCCGGACTCAATAGAACTACATTACTGGGCACATTCGGTATTATTGGAATCGCTGGTATCGGCAGATTAGTCAGCTTTGAGCCGTCACCGATAAAAAAGCGGGCGCTAACATCCCCACCATAGGTGCCGTTACCGCTGACAGCCAGATTCTGCTGCAGCGTGGCGTCACCGCTGGCCGTCAGCGTAGTTACAGTCGTTACCTGGCTAACACTTAAGTTGCCGCTAATACCAAGCGTCTGATCCTTATCAACTGTTAGCTGGCCAGCTTGGGTAGCCTGGCTATTATCAGGACTCAAGGCCGGGCGACGGTTAATAAACCATACCGTCAACATGAAAGTAATTAAAATTAGTAGCAGGCCAGCCATGGAGGCAAATGTGCGCCAACTGGGCATCAGGTTATGTCTGCCGTTGGGTGGCTGCTCCTGTGGCAGATTTTCAGAGAAAATCGGCTCGCTAGCTACTGCCATTCCGTTGCTGGCACTTGATGAGTTGAAGCTTTGGCCCTGTTCTGCAAATCTAGGTACGCTGCCAAACGGTTTTACTGGAGTAGCCACAGTAGTGTTGTTTTCTAAACTGTTAGCGGCCGCTAAAGAAACCGAGGCGGCTAAATCGGCCGCAGGCTGACCGGCTAAGGCCGAAACCGGTACCGCCTGATCATCAATATCAGGCATCAGCACCGGTATGGGCATGGTGCCATGAAAGCTGCGAGTTGTTTCTGTTTTAGCCACTATGGGTTTATTTATCTTTAGTTACTTAATACTCCTAATAGTTTATGTTTTTAACTATCTATAAACAATGCTGCCGAACAGAGGTAGAAATAGCTAAAATAATTGTTGTAAATTTCTATTTTTCAGTAAACTTAGGGCTTCCACCTTAACACCTACAGGGGTCAAAGTTGTTGTGTTTTAAATCACGAACTGTAGTCACCCCTGTAACGTTGTAAGCATAACTACAAATACAGATAAGTGCTTAATAAAGTGAAGCTTTATCCACAGCCTCATAAGCGAACTATGAAGTCTGGGTACATTATTTATTGCTCTACATGGTAATCGTAGGTAAAGGTGGTGGCATCTGTGGGAGTCGTATTTGTATTGAGAGTAAAGGTAGTTGTGGTCGATCCACGGTAGTACTTCAAGTTAGATCCCTGGGCGTTTGCCGGTGTAAGTATAACCTTTGGTGCGCTACCGTAAGCGTTTGCGAAAGTTACTGTTGCCAGCACGCCGGTACTAGCACAGCCCGTACCGGTAGTTACAGTAATGGTTCCGGAAGTATCATTACCACTAATACTTACTGTTGGCGACGTACAAGCGGCAGCACCGGCAGCAATAGTGGTGGAGCCTGAACTGTTTCCGGTTATTACGTGGCCATTCACGGTAATATTGCCATTGAAGGTGGCGTTTTTGACAGTCAGATCGCCGGCGATACTTATGGTGGCCAGATCTACCCCGCCATTGGTTTGCAGCTGCAAGAAGTTACCAGTCGGCGAAGAGTCAGTGTTGCGCTTGGCGTATATTACCGTATTGCCGTTCGCTATCTGCGTGATCGCCAAGTTACCTTGCGTCGGGTTAGTATTATTTATACCGATGTTGCCGGTGCTTTGTATATACAAAGGAGTAATTTGTGTAGAGCCGCTAAAGGTCGAAAAGAATAAGTCGGAGGCATTACTGCCAGCATTGGTAATTACTGAGGTGATTGAACTATTGTTAGCCACGGCATTATTGCTGTCTGCGAAATACAATGAGGCCCCATTATTAAGGGCGTTTGCGGCCGAGTTCCGGACCACCACCACGCTAGCCGTCGCTCCGGACGCACTAGTTGCGACGTCAAGTTTTACGTTTGGCGAAGTAGTACCGATACCGACGTTACCAGTCGATCCTACCTGTAGACCAACATATGAAATTGAATAAGCCGATGAGCTATGGGTTCGACTGGTGCCTACAACTACGTGGGTTGCGTTTGTGAAAGCAGTAATAGTGTCTGCTGTGCCGTCTGCATAAACTAACTGGCTGCCGACCATAGCGCTGGTAAATGTGGTGCCCACTCCCACAACTGTAGCAGATGCAGTTTGCGATATTGTGCCGGTGTTATATTGAAGTGGCGTAACTGATAGCGGATTACTTGGCGCAATCGTGCCAATGCCGACATTGCCTGCGCTGGCCTCAGTTACTAGAGCATACTTATTAGTAATGGTACCGCCATTGGATCCAGCAGCCGCATATACGCCATACAGATTTGTGATTGTTCCAGTCGAAGTGTTGTCAACTTTGAAATAGCCGCCGTAAGCACTAGCCACGGTACCGGTGGAGGTATTTTGGGGTTGACCGGTAATGCCAAACATAAATGCCAGACCGGCCGATGAGGTATTTTGGGGCATGCCCTGTATGCCAATGAGTGCTGCCATGGTAGCGGATGAGGTGGGGCCGGACTTTAGGCCGATGAGCGAACCGGAGTTCGTAACTGTTTGAGCACCCGTGATGTTTTCAATAATTGTTATGCCGCTTGTGGCGGTACTGTCGCCAACGACTGTCAATTTTGAAGTTGGCGCGTTGGTGCCAATGCCTACGTATTTATTAGTGGTGTCGACATTAAATACCGATGTGCCGGATGCGTCTTGAACCTGGAAGGCTGTAACTGAGTTTATGTTGTTCTTAAATAGCGCGTTATCGTCGGTGAAGTTAGGCCGGCCGGTGACATAGGCCAACTGATCGGTGGTAATAGGCGCAGCCAGAAAAGCGTTGTAAGCCGCCACAGTCACACGCGCCTGACCCAAGTCGCCAGGGTGAACGTAATCTGAAGTTGAGAAATATAGTGGGTTTTTATTTAGCACATCTAGGTTAGGCGCAAAGACCGAGTTATCAAACTCGCCAACTATCGAGTTAATGGCGGTATTAAGGGTAGGAACGTCAGAATCACTGACATGATAAGGGAAAGAGTTCCACAGCGCATAGTCGTAGGCCCGCCACATTAATGGCACCATTACCGGCCGTGCCACTGGGGTGGATTCAATTTGCCAGTAATCGAAGTTAACTATGCCGGTACCTACACCGGTGCCCAGAGTCAAAGTTATAGTGTGGGCACCAGGCGTCAGACCAGTAATACGCAGGACTATACCGGTTTTATGACCAGTGGCAGCAACATTGGCGGTGGCCAAGCTACCGCAACTGGTACCACTATCGTAGGTACATGTAACGGTAGCGCCGTTGCCATCTGATGTAGCCGTAAAACCGGCCGCCAAAGTCCCACCCGGGAAGTCGCTGGGCACAGCAATCTGTACGCTGCCAGTGGCATTGCTGCTAGACTTATAGCCCGAACCAGAGTTTTGCAGAGTGCTGTTGTTGCTACTCCATGTACCGGTAGGATAACTGACGCTACTATCAGTATCTTCAAATACGGCCGAAGACCGCAGGCGGCTGATTATAGTCCGCAGAGCTTGCTTGAACGGATTGAGGTTACCGGCCGCCTCGCTGGCCATATCATTGATTCCATAGAACGCCACGCCAACGCCGTTACGCGGCAGGTACGGTGCAGCGGTGCGCGTAGCCGGATTGTTTTGGAGCACCCAGGCCCAGCCGCCGTCACCACTGACGGAATTGTTGGTGCTCTGCTGTTCCCATGCTGCCCGTGAGCCGCCGACTGATTTATCAAGCGGTTGGGCATGCAACATGTAGGCCAAGCGGTGACTCCAGGCGTATTGAGCGTCACTGGCGCCGCCATAAACTAGTGAGTGGCCATAGTATTCGAGCAAGCTAATGGTTTTGTCGACGCCCGTCTGACAGGACAGATCACCACCGGCAGTAGCTACTACTTGTTGGCAACTACCAAGACTGGCAACTTTGAGGCTGCCGTTAACCACCAGCGCGTCTACGGTTGGCGGCGTACCGAGTGTACCGGTAGCGCCAGTATCAGTAAACGGCGAGGAAGCGGTGGTCTGGTAGTAGGTTTCACCGCCGGCCGATGTGCCCCTATATACACGGTACGAAGTGGCGCCCGGCACGCTGGCAAACGTTACTGTTATGTTATTAGTATTCACGAACGCCTGATTAGTGGTTGGCGGCGTAACGCTGGTCGGTAGGCTGCCATCTGCGGTGTTGTCATCGAAAGTAGTAGTGGTATTGTCAAAAATGCGAGCGGTAGCGCTGATCAGATAGTAGGTAGAGCCGCCTGATAGTGTCCGGTAGACCTTACGACCTACCGTTCCAGTCGGACCGGTTGGAATGGTAACCCTAACCTGCTGGCTCGACGGATTAATGGTTGCTGAAGGTGTGCCGGCAACCGTTTCACCATTGACCGTAAAGTAGGTTACCAGATATTTGTAGGCGCCTGTCATCACCCCGGCACCATTAAGCGCTGCGGTTGGCGCTGCTGGCGCGCTTAGCGGCGTGAAAGAAGTTGAAGCGAAGCTTGATTCGGCCGACGGAGCCGTTTCGCTGCCGCCGACAACAGCGGTGTATTTGTAGTAGTAAGTAGTATCGCCACGAAGCGTACCACCGGTGTTGGCGCCAGCTGCTAGACTCAGCGTGCCGGTCGGACCTTTGCCGCTAACCGTAATTACTTGGTTGGTGCTGTCAGCAGTAAGAATAGAGGCGCCTGCAGCAGTTTGAATTTGGAATTCGCTAGTACTGTTTGTAGCATTTTGCAGCTTAAAGTTGCCGAGGCCTGTTATATCACCCTGCGCAAACAATCCGCCCTGCCCGGCCTGAATACCGCCGCCCACAAACAAGTCATTAGCTATACTGGCATTCTCGCCAACAGATAAGGTTGAGGTGCTGGTATTACCAATACTAGCCCCGGATAAGCTTGCGCCAAAGACATCCACTACCGTAACACGCTGCCCTGTATAAGATGCCAGGTAGGCGTAACGACCAACTACAGTTAAGGCCCTTACGTCGTTCAGCGTAGATGCATTGCTGACAACTGCGGCCAGAGTTGGGCTGGCCGGGTTAGAAATGTCGACCACAGCCAAGCTATTGGAGCCGCTGGCAGCAACGTAGGCGTAGTTACCGGCAACTTTTACGCTATATGGAACATTCATGTTGGTGGCGTCCTGCAAACTGCCTACAACGGCCGGCGCCGCCGGGTTAGATATATCGACTATTCCCAACCGGCTTGAGCCCGAAGAAGCAACATAAGCATAGCGGCCTGACACGTATACGCTGCGGCCGCTATCGAGGGCAATATTGTTAACGTTGCCTACAAGAGTGGGGCTAGCTGCATTAGAAACATCTACAACGGTTAGGCGGTCGGCCGTACCATTTACGTCATCGTTAGAGGTAACATAGGCGTACTTACCCACAACAAATACGGCACGGGCTCCATTTAGATTAGTGGCCCCCGTCACGGAACCAGCCAGCGTCGGCGCGGCCGGCTGGGATATATCAACGATGGCTAGCTTATTGACTGTAGCTGCCGCTATATAGGCATAACGCCCCGACACATACAGGCCGTGAGCGCCGCCCAAACTGGCAAAGTTCTGAATCGATCCTGCTACGCTAGGGTTCTGGGGATTAGACACATTAACCACCGTCAAGCGCGCGCCAGCCTGGCTGGTAACATAGGCGTAATTACCAACGACCTTAACATCGCGAAGGTCATTAAGGTTTGTCGAATCTGTTATTTTACTAATTACTGTCGGGCTACCTGGCCTCGAGACGTCCACAATAGTGAAGCTGTCGGTGGTAGGGTTGGTTATATAGGCGTACTTGCCGACTACATCAATGCCACGGGGCGACGAAAGGTTGGTGGCATCATTTACTGATCCGCTAACAGTCGGCGCGCTGGAAATTGTCTGTGTCAGACCGCCGCCGGTAACTTGCAGCTTATCATTGGGGCTGGCTGCGCCAATACCCACATTGCCCGAGGAGTTGACGGCAACTAAGGTGGTGCCACCCGATTGAAGCTGTAATATGTCAAAGTTGCTGGTTTGGTTTATAACCGCTGAAGCGGTTGCGCCCGTTCCAACTTGGAATTTACCGCTAGAGGCTCCGCTACCGACTATTAAGCTGGTAACGGCCCGTAAGTTCCCCGTATTATCAATCGATACTTGATCAACACCGTTCTTTTGGATTTGAAGAATGTTACCGCTGGCGCCCGTTTTGTTAATAAAGACCGAACTGTTGGTAGAGCTGTCTATTTGGGCGCTCGATGGTGCAAACTGAACGTAGTTACCAGAAGTGCTGGCGGCAGCATAGCCGGTACAGACTGAACCAGTCGAACAAAGCGTGCCGGTT
>CAYUOI010000030.1:0-6986 GCA_964446365.1 uncultured Candidatus Saccharibacteria bacterium
GGGTAGGGGCTTTAGGGGGGGGGGGGGGTTTTGGGGGGGGGGTGTCGGTGGGGGAGGGGGGGGCGGTTGGTAGCCCATGACCGCAAGGTTTGGTACACTTTAGGAACTATGGGAAAAGCTTCACGGGCAATTATTATTGAAGGCGATAAACTGCTGTTAATGCACCGGGACAAACACGGTAGTCAGTATTTTACGTTAGTCGGCGGCCGAGTCCAGGATGATGAGACGACCGAACAGGCCCTGGTTCGAGAAGTTAAAGAAGAAACCGGGCTGGACGTTACTTCGGCGCGCCTGGTATTTACGGAAGAGTATGACGAACCATATAACTCGCAATACATTTATTTATGTGAAATAGGGCCTCATGATCAAGTTGCCATCGGTGAGGCTAGTGAAGAGGGTTTTATGAACCGCATAGGTATAAATGTACACACACCCGTTTGGGCATATATTAAATCTTTACAGTCTATGCAGTTCCGGACGCCGGCGCTGCAAAAGGCCTTAATCGAGGCTTTTAAAAAAGGCTTTCCGGACCAGCCGGTGAAACTTTAGGGACGTGTTATACTGGCTGCTGCAAGGAGAGGGAAATGGCTAAAACAAAGGCGTCGCATAGAATTTTCGCGCTATCATTAGCGGGACTTTTTCTGGTCACTTCACTGGGTTTCAGCGTGCTCGTTATATGGCAGCTGACACACCAGCCAAAGAAGGATAGCCAGACGGATCTTCAAAAGACATTACAACAAGCTCAACAAAAGGAGGGAAAATTGGAAGGTACACAACTACAGAACTTCACGCCAGTTAGCAAAGTTGATCAGCTGCAAAAGATTGATATAAAAGACGGCAGCGGCGAAGAGGTCAAACCGGGCGCTAAGGTCACGGCTCACTACACTGGCGCCGTAGCCGCTACTGGTATAATTTTTCAAAGTTCACACGATGGTCAGAACCAACCCGTTGCGTTTGGTCTTGATCAAGTTATTAAGGGCTGGACAGACGGTGTGCCAGGCATGAAAGTAGGCGGCACGCGGCGTCTTCTGATTCCGGCGGCCGAAGCTTATGGTGCCAGCCCGCCGCAGGGCTCTAATATTCCCGCTAATGCCGACTTGGTCTTTGATATTGAGTTGACTGCTGTGCAAAACCCCTGAACCATCCTAAGAAGTTCGCGAACCATTAACAGACTGAAGAAGTGTCATAAACACAACATATAGGGTATTGCATAAGCTTTACGACGCTAGATATAATAGGTGACAGAAGAAAAAATACAGAACACGAAAGGGAAATCATGGTCAAAAATATTACTATCTTCACTACCAACACCTGCGCTTACTGCGGGATGGTAAAGAAGTTTTTACAGGCCAAAGGCTATCAATACGAAGAGGTCAATCTGGACGCGCAGCCTGAGCGCCAGGCCGAAGCCTACCAGATGAGCGGCCAGCTGGCCGTACCGGTTACAGTAGTAACCAAGCAGGACGATTCACAAGCCGTAGTAGTTGGCTATAACTTAGCCCAACTTGTCCCAGCAATTGCGTAAACACTAAAATTTAATGACAGGAAGCATCACATAGGCTTTAATAGGAAGCTGCATGTCTGATATTGCCCAAAATAATACCCACGATTTAGTCATTGTTGGTGCCGGCCCGGCCGCCTTGTCAGCTGCCGTATATACAACCCGGGAAGACATAGACACCGTTTTATTTGAAAAAGGGGCTATAGGCGGCCTGGCGGCTGTTACCGACTGGGTAGATAACTATCCCGGCTTTCCTAAGGGTATTGCCGGGCTGGAGCTGGCTGAAAATCTGCAGCAGCAAGCCGAGCGCTTTGGCGCCGTAATTGAATTGGGCGAAGTTAGCGCCATTAAAGACGAGGGCGAGTATAAACATCTAAGTACAACCAGCGGCGATTACTACGCTAAAGCCGTGCTTATAGCTACCGGCAGCGATTATAAGAAAATTGGTGTCCCCGGCGAACAAGAGTATTACGCCCGCGGCGTCCACTACTGCGCCACCTGTGACGGTGCTTTTTACCGTGACAAGCGCCTGGTTGTGGTTGGCGGCGGCAATTCAGCGGTTCAAGAAGCCATGTTTCTGACTAAATTTGCCAGCCATATTGACCTATTAGTCCGCAAAGACCGCCTAAGGGCAAGCGAAGTGCTGCAGCATGAGCTGGAGAAGCATAAAGATAAAATCACCGTGCATTTTAACAATACCACCGACGAAATCGTCGGTGAAAACGGCAAGGTAGTTAAAGTTATCGGCACCGACGTGACAACCAAACAAAAGGTTGAATTTCCTACCGACGGAGTGTTTGTTTTTGTGGGGTTGTCGCCAAATACCGAATTTTTGCAGGGCTCACCGATAGAACTGGACGAAATTGGTTTTATAAAAACAGATGCTACGCTGCATACCAATATGCCGGGAGTTTTTGCGGCAGGTGATGTTCGTAGCGGCGCTACTATGCAGGTTGCCAGCGCCGTGGGCGAGGGCGCCACGGCGGCTTTAATGATACGCAAATTTCTTGAAGAGCCGTCAGCTTAACCGTGATGCGAGAAATTTAACTTACACGTTTAAGTTTGTGTAGCAAGCTAGATCCATGGCAAAAAATGATCTCGATGCTCACTCTTTCATATTAGCCCATGCTCAAACCGACAGATGGATGCGCACTCAGTTTGCACAAGCACTGGACCAAACCGAACTAACTATGATGGAGTGGCTTCTGCTAACCAGCACCAATAAACACGCCGATACCGGCATGACTGTAACAGAAGCGGCCGAGGAACTGGCCGTCAGTTTACCGCAAATAACGGCGCTTACTCAGCAATTGCTTAAAAAAGATCTAATTACCCAGCAAATAGAAAAGCACGATCGACGCAGCCGGCGTTTGCATATTACGGAAGCAGGTAAGGCGATTTGCGATAAGGGTTGCAAGGCTGTCGAAGACACGCTTGATGAACTTAGTGAAGCTCCTCAAATGCACACTTACAAGAACTTAATAGCCAAAGTAACCAGTTAGCCAGGTAGTTTCCTAAATAGCGGTATAGCCGGGGAAATCGTCAATTACAATTTGTTGCCGTTCCAGGCCCATAGCCAGCAAGTCTTTTTCGAATTGTTTGATCATTGGTTCCGGACCTGACAAAAATGTCATTTTACCGTTATGGTCGCCTATCATCTCAAGTATTTTATTGGCCGATAAGCGGCCGGTCTGTATTGATGGTTCGTCTGCCTGCTCGGAAACAAGAATCTGAAAATTTGATACAGAGGATTCAAACAAATCACGGAAGGCAACATCTTCTAAACGGTTAGCGGCGTATATCAGCTGAATATCTCGCTTTTCGCCGGTGTCTTTCAGCCATTTGATCATGCTATGGAAAGGTGTTACGCCAATACCACCGGCAACAAATACCAGCGGGATGGTTTTGTCTTTGGGCAGTACAAAATCACCCATGGCATCGGCCATATGTAATTCGGAGCCGACCGGTAATCGCCAGAGGGCTTGTTTAAAAGAGCTGGGATTCTCTGAAGCTAGCTTGGTAGTAATACTTACTCGATTGTCGGTCGGCGAAGACGATAAGGTAAACCAATGCTTAATGCCGCGCTCATCGGCGTTATCGTGCGGCACAGTGAGTTCGCTGTACTGGCCGGCCATATAACTCATAGGCCGTTCCGTCTTAAACCAGAAAGTACGGATGTGATCAGCTTCGTCCTTCGTTTCATCAAGAATAACCTTCATATCTCCTCCTTACCCTCTTATTATAGCGTCCTGGTGTACAATAGATTCGTTAGTTTTACCTCAAGGAGATTCACATGGCTGATTTTAATAAAGTACTGACACCTGGCAACGTTGGAGATGGCGTCGTTAATACCGTTGTTGAAATTCCTGAAGGTTCGATGCTGAAGATAGAATGGGACCGTGAACGGGCAGCTTTTGTATTGGACCGCGTAGAACCGGCCATTTTTGCCAAGCCGACGAATTATGGCTTTATTCCGCAGACTCTTGATGAGGACGGTGACGAATTAGATACTCTTATTTTTACTGATGAACCGTTACCTACGGGTATCTGGCTGGAAGCTAGGATCCTGGGTGTTATGAATTTCGAGGATGGCGGCGAAATGGACCACAAAATTGTTGTAGCGCCTGCCGATGATCGTAATGCCGGCGACTGGCTGAAAACCGTTGATGATTTGGGCGACGCCTGGAAAAACCGGGTAGCCCACCACTTCAACCACTACAAAGACCTCAAGAAACCCGGCACCACTAAAGTGCTTGGCTGGGGCAACATTGAAGATGCCAAAAACATCATCAATGAGTGCATTGAGCGCTACAAGCAAAAAGCCTAAATGAAACCTACGCAAAGTACTAGCGGCGGAGGCGTTGTTATTGGGCCGGGCAATAAAGTGCTGGTGGTTAGCCAGCATGGCAATGTATGGTCGCTGCCGAAGGGCAAGGTAGAGGCCGGCGAAGATACCAAAATAGCTGCTGTCAGAGAAATTGCGGAAGAATCCGGCGTAACCCAGCTGGAATTTATAAAGCCGCTAGGCACTTATTGCCGCTACAAAATAGCTAAAGACGGTGGCGAAGACAAATCGGAACTGAAAACCATAGAAATATTCCTTTATACAACCAATCAATCAAAGCTGGAGCCTCAAGATCCAGATAACCCTGAGGCTAGGTGGGTTGAACCGCAAGGCGTTTCCGCCCTGTTGACGCACCCTAAAGATAAAGCGTTCTATGACGAAGCATTGCCAGCGGTTGAAGAATTTATGGCCGGGACTCCTAATTAGACAGGGTTGCACGCCTGATACGAAAACCTTACAATAACCTTGATAGCACTAAAGCTTAAGGTGGGAAGATTAAAATGAAAATCAAGGTGGCGATTAACGGATTTGGGCGGATTGGCCGCAATGCTTTTAAAATTGCGTTTGAACGGGCCGATGTCGATATTGTGGCCATAAACGATCTTACCGATACTAAAACTCTGGCGCATTTACTAAAGCACGATAGTAACTACGGTGAGTTTGAAAAAGAAGTTAAGCACGACGACAGCCATATAATAGTGGCCGGCCAATCAATCAAGGTGCTGGCTGAAAAAGAGCCGACCAATTTGCCTTGGAAAGATTTGGGCGTAGACGTGGTGATTGAATCGACCGGCTTCTTTGTGACCCATGATGATCTTAAAAAGCACCTCGCTGCCGGAGCTAAGCGGGTAGTATTGTCGGACACGGAAAAGCAAGAACACTTTCATGACACATACGTAATCTGCGTTAACTAACAAGATCTAAAGCCTGAACATGAGATTATTTCTAATGCCAGTTGTACTACTAACTGTATTACGCCGGTTGCTGCCGTAATTGAAAGCAATTTTGGTATTGAAAAAGCCATGATGACAACGGTGCATAGCTATACGGCTAGTCAGCGTTTGCAGGATGCGCCGGCCAAAGATTTGCGTGAAGCTCGTAGCGCGGCTGAAAACATTGTACCAACCACCACGGGCGCCTCAATTGCGGCCGCCAAGGCTTTACCGGCTTTGGAAGGTGTCTTTGGCGGGTTGAGTATACGTGTCCCTACGCCGGTAGTTTCATTGAGTGATTTCGTAATCATTACCAAACAGAAAGTGACCGTAGAAGAAGTCAACGAGGCGTTCAAAAAAGCCGCTCAGGAACCTTATTATCAGGGAATTTTAGCCGTTTCTGAAGAAGAATTGGTTAGCTCTGACTTTATTGGCAACAGTCATTCAGCGATTGTCGATTTGCCGCTGACAGCGGTTATCGGAGGTAATATGCTCAAAGTAGTGGCCTGGTATGACAACGAGTGGGGCTACAGTAACCGTTTAGTCGAGATGACCGTCGAAGCCGGCAAACAACTCCAAAAAACATGAAAATTTACATAGGAGCTGATCATCGCGGTTTTCAGCTCAAACAAGATTTGCTTGACCGCTTGCAACGCGACCATGAAATCATAGATGAGGGCGATAAAAGCCTGAATCAGAATGATGATTTTCCGCAATACGCGCTTAAAGTGGCTCACGCGGTCAGACAAGATGGCGACAAAACCGCCCGCGGTGTTTTGTTATGCGGTAGCGGCCAGGGCGTCGCTATGGCCGCCAACCGCCTTAAGGGAGTGCGCGCCTGCGTAGGTTATAGCCGCGAAGCCGCGCAATCGTCTAGAAATGACGATGACAGCAATGTCATTTGCTTGCCGGCAGATGATATGAACAGCGAACGGGCATATGAAATTGTCGAACTATGGCTTCGGACGCCTTTTGCCGACGCACCTAGATTTGTCCGCCGCATCAAAGAGATGGATGATCTTTAGCCAAATGTCTTATAGTATCTAGCAGTATGGCTAATATCGTACCTACAATTACAGCCAGCGATACGCATCATTATCGTGAACAGATGGAGCGCGTAGACTCATTTGCACCGCGTATGCATATTGACTTTGCTGATGGAAAGTTGGCGCCAACAGAATTGTTAGTACCGGCTCAAGCCTGGGTTCCGGATAATAAAGTTATTGACCTACATTTGATGTATCGCAATCCGATGGAGGTACTGGATGCCGCCATTAGGCTCCGCCCCCAGCTTATTATCATTCACGCCGAAGCCGAAGCCGCCGCTGAAGCATTGCAAAAGATTCGCAACGCTTCAATAAAGACCGGAATAGCTGTATTGCCTAATACGCAAATAGAAACTATTCACGAATTGTTTAAGAATGCCGATCATGTATTGGTGTTTGGCGGTCAGCTAGGCTACCAGGGTGGTGAAGCTGACCTAAGCCTGCTTAGTAAAGTGCCGGCTTTAAAGCAGTTATCAAGGCAAATTGAAATTGGCTGGGATGGCGGTGTAAACGACCAAAATGCCAAACAGCTAATTGAGGCTGGTGTTGACGTACTGAACGTCGGTGGATTCATTCAGCAAGCCGAAGATCCGGCTAACGCTTATGCTAAACTGTTAGCATTAGCGGACGCAACAAATGGCAAAAACACTCTCGCTTAAGCA
>CAYUOI010000031.1:0-6946 GCA_964446365.1 uncultured Candidatus Saccharibacteria bacterium
AGTCAGAATAGGCGTTCCAGAGATAGGCGCCGAGGCCGGAAATCAATGTGCCTGTTTCGAGTTGTACATTGTTACGGACTAGGTCAATCTCTTCACGGTCATACATGGGCAGCAGCAACACGTTGTCCACTATCTTATTGGAAATTGTTTTCAGAATTTCCAATCGTTTAGCAGGATCAAACTCGGTAGCAGCTTGCTTCATTAGGGCATCAACTTCCGGGTTTGTGTAATTGGCGGGCACTAGGGCGCTTGTCAAAATATCCGAAGCATCAAAGAAAACTGTCTGGAGCCCATCAGCGTAGAACGCCAGCTGACCAGCGGCTTGCTTATCATAGTAGGTTGAGGCATCGGAATATGATTCTGGCTTAACTGTTATGCCAACCTCGGCAAGGTTATTTTTTATGACATCAACTGCAGCTTGAGAGACCCGGTCAAGATGAGAAAAAGTCAGCGTAAAACCTTTTGGATAGCCAGCGTCAGCCAACAGTTTCTTGGCTCCGGCCACATCGCGCGCTGGTCGCTTAATTGCCGGGTCGTTACCGGGCACCCCTTTTGGTACTAATTGTCCGCTTGGGGTTCCGACAACATTCCTTGCCTTAATATAGGCATCGATATCAATACTCTCGTAGATGGCTTTACGTACTGCCAGCTTACTAAGCGGCGATTTGGTGTCCTTAGAGTTGAGTCCTAGGAAAGAATTGAAGACAAAGGTGCTACGGCTGTTCTTATTAACATAACCAGGCAGAGTGCCATTGCCGTTGACCAGAACGTCGCCGGCTACATCAACCTTGTTTTCGTTGAAAGCCGTTATCAATGCTTTGTCATCTTTGTAGAACTGATAGGTAATCTTACGAGTGGTTGGTTTGCCTTGATGGTAACCATCGAAGGCTAGTAGAGTCGATTTTTCGGCAGTGGCTGGTTCTTTGGGATCGGGCATGAATGCGCCGGTACCTGACGCCGGTGTGACAGAATCATCGATAATAAACATGTAAATCAGTTTGTTTAGTAGTAGCGGATCGGGTCCTTTGGTCTTGATTGTTACAGTAAGAGGATCATTGGCTGTAACGCTATCAATTGTTGGTGTGATGTAGGGGCCAACATAAGAATCAATTGATGCTTCGTAACTATGCTTAACATCGGCTGACGTAAAAGTCTTTCCATTTTGGAACTTAACATTTGGTTTGAGTTTGAAAACCCAAGTAGAGTTGTCCGGATTAGACCAACTCTGTGCTAGCAATGGCTTAAACGACGAGTAATTATCCTTGAATTGCACTAGACCTTCATAAATTTGAGCATTGTAGTCAAATTCAATTGCCTCGCCAGCCATTTTTGGATAGAACTTATTAAGCGAAGCCTGGGTTGTGCCGTAACGAAGATTTTCTATTTGTTTATGGACTTTAGTTACGCTAGCGGCTTTATGGGTATCTTTATGGAAGTACTTGTAGGAAACGGCGCCACCGGCCGCGACTAACAGTAAAATGACTAAAATAACGATGAGCAATTTATTTTTCTTGCGCTTAACGGGTGGCGGCGTAGTTGGAGTTTCCGTCGGTGAAGTGTTGGTCGGCGGAGCCGGCGCCGGTCCGGCAGCAGGTGCCGGAGTAACCGGTGTTGCTGGCGTATTTACGTTTTGTTCGTTATTTGGTTCTGAGTTAACTGCAATATCCATTTATGCCCATCTTTTTTACAATATTGTTATGCTTGTGTTTATAATCTCACACCTGTTATTTATGGTCAAATGAGATATAATCTGGGCGACCGGGATTGTAGCTCAGCTGGCTAGAGCGCGCGATTCACATTCGTGAGGTCCGTGGTTCGAGTCCACGCAGTCCCACCACTTAACTAACGACATTTCATTCGTGTCGACAGAAAATGTCCACCGGACATTTCTGGGTTCGAGCCCCTCCAATCCCACCACGGAGATATATGCATATATTTTTATCAGTGTCGTTTTCTTCGGAAGTCGATAAGAAAGGCGTAGTCAGACAGGCCTATCGGTCTGATCTTGAAACGTTGATTGAAAAACTTGAAGAAAGCGGGCATGAAGTCTTTTGCGCACCGCGCCTGGAAGGTTGGAAAATTACCGACCACGATCCAAGGCATGCTTTAAAAAAGGACCTGACGGAAATCGATAAAACAGATGTTTACATTGCTGTTTTGGGCGACCGTGCCTCAACCGGCGTACAGCTAGAGACCGGCTACGCGTTAGCGCGCGATAAGCGCATAGTGCTGGCATCACCAACGGACACAAAGCTTAGCTGGACCAACAGTGCTTTAAGCGGTTTTGATAATGTATCAAGCGTTAACTTTGAATTCTACGACCAGTTGGCCCAGCAGATCCTGCAGCTCATTACGCGTTAAAAATAACCAGATTTTTTATACCGGTCGCGTTGCTTCCTGGAAGTCCCTGACTTCTTCATATTGACTTGTGGTAGCAAAGCCTTCGGAAAAACCCCACTCCAGCAAAAACCTGCCCGTCATTAGAGCAAGTAGCGTTATTTTTTCTTTTGCCAGCCTGGCGGCTGCGCCTTGCTCGTGGTCAACCACGGATAACATATGGCTGACTCTAAGAAATTTACTAGCCACTGGCAAAATTAAGCGTTTGTTATGGCTTCTTGACACGTGGTCATCCTCAATTAATAAATCGTCTTCGATTTCAAAGCTACCGATTGGACCGTCAAATTTGTACGTTCCATCAGGAAGTATTAGCTTCCGGAATTCTAAAAGTACGCTTTGTTTCCCCGGGTAGTGGCTGGCGTGCGCTTTAGCAAGCGGATTTGCGCCTTCCGGAATGGCGGCAATTTTCTTTGGTCGTAATGGCGGGTCCTGGGCCTCGCAAAGATTATAAAATTCTTCGCCGACACACTGATGCAGTTCCGGTAACAATTCGGCGCCCGGTGTACCTTCAGCGGGATAGTGCAAATACCAGGGTGCGAGCGGTTCATCAGGAAACTCTTTATGATAAGACCAGCGAAACTGCCCAAAGCCAACTGAGCCGCTTCGGAAGTAAAGTTCTGCAATCTTTTCGACACCTTCTGCCATAGCAAGATTTTATAGTTGAATTAGGTTTTATCAAATCATAAGCAATTTGCATCAAATGTAACTCGCCCTAAAATATTAGCTGATGACACAGAGCGGCGGAATATTAGTCTATAGGCGGCAGGGTAAATCTGTCGAAGTATTTCTGGCGCATCCAGGCGGGCCATTCTGGGCTAAAAAAGATGCCTGGTCTATTCCTAAAGGCGAGGTAGATGGCGACGAAGATTTAATCACCACAGCTAAACGCGAATTCAAAGAAGAGCTGGGTGTTGACGCTCCGGGTGGTGAACTTCTGGAGTTAGGTAGCATTAAAGCGGGCGGCAAAATAAACTATATATGGGCAGTAGAGGGCGATATAGACCTGAAGACACTGCATTTTGGCTCGCCGGTTAAGATGGAGTGGCCGCCAAAGTCCGGCGAACATATTGAATTTCCGGAAAATGACCGGGCAAAGTGGTTCGATCTGGTGACGGCCAAGAGTAAGCTTTTTAAAAACCAAAAAGAATTCATCGACCGCTTGGCTGAGAAACTGAACGTTTCAGTAGATCAATTAGACGATAATCGGCAGCAAACCTCCCTGTTATAAAGTGATACAATAAGACGTTATGAATTTTTATGTAACAACTTCTATTCCCTATGTAAATGGCGAGCCGCATCTCGGCCACGCCCTGGAATTTATTTATGCCGACGTACTAGCTAGGGCAGCTCGCGCCCAGAACAAGCCGACCATCTTCAGTACTGGCACCGACGAACACGGCGGCAAGATTGCCGAAAAGGCGGCTGAACTTAAATTGACGCCGCAAGTTTTTGCCGATCAAATGAGTGCTAAGTTCAAAGAGCTTTGTGAGCTGCTCAATATCAGCAATGACCGCTTTGTACGCACCACCGACAAGGGTCACGAACAACGCGCCCAGTTAATCTGGAAAGCCTTAGCTAAAGACATCTACAAAGGCAAGTACACCGGCTGGTATTGCACTGGCGACGAAGCTTTCTTTACCGAAGCCACAGTTAAAGAGAATAAGGGCGTTTGCCCGGCACATAACCGGCCATACGAAAAAGTCGAAGAAGAGAATTACTTTTTTAAGCTCACCAAGTACGCGCCGCAGATCAAAAAGGCGATTGAATCGAATGACTTACGCATTTTACCGGCCACCCGCCAGCACGAAATTCTTAGCGTTATCAACGAGGGCCTGGAAGACATAAGTATCAGCCGTCCGAAAGACAAGATTGGTTGGGGAATACCAGTGCCTGGCGACACTACCCAGGTAATGTACGTCTGGTTCGAAGCGCTCATGAACTATATAACGGTGCTGGGCTACCCCGAGCATAAAGACTTTAAAGATTTCTGGCCGGCCAATGTTCAAATTATCGGCAAGGATATTCTGCGCTTCCACGCCGCCATCTGGCCCGGCATGCTGCTCGGTCTGGGGCTGCCTTTACCGCAAACTTTGTACGTTCACGGCTTTCTAACCGTTGAAGGTCAGAAAATGAGCAAGAGTCTGGGCAATGTGCTGCACCCTAAAGCCATTGTTGATGAATATGGCGCTGATGCCTTTCGCTACTACTGCTTGCGCCACGTACCGGCTTACGAAGACGGTGATTTCAGCCGTCAGAAACTACACGACGCTTACAATAACGAGTTAGCCAACGAATTGGGTAACGCTGTCCAGCGTACCGCCGCAATGGTGTTGCAATATCAGCAGGGACTAGTCGGCGATATTCCGCCGGCCGAGCACGATGTTGCTAAGTACAATGATGCGCTAGCTAACTGCAAATTTGACCGGGCGCTCGACGAAGTCTGGGAGCAGGTGCGGGGCCTCAACCAATACATAGACGAAGAGAAGCCTTGGGAACTGGCCAAGACTAATGATGCTGACCATTTGCGTGAGGTGCTGGCCTACCAGGCAAGTGCCCTGTTGCAAATTGCCGATTTACTCGAACCGTTTCTGCCGGATACAGCCCAGAAAATTCGCCAGCAGTTTGGCGACGGCATAATCAGGCCGATGACCACAAGTCTTTTTCCGCGTAAAGACAAAGAAGATGCCAAGCCGAAAAGCTGATGCAACTCGTTGATACCCACTGCCATATTCACTTTCCGGACTACCAGCTGGATCCGGAAACTGTTAGGACTGACGCGGCCGCCGATGGCGTTACTAAACTTATGCTGGTCGGCTGCACGCTGGAAGACAGCCAGCTGGCTATACGCTTTGCCGATAGCCATGACAACTGCTGGGCGACTATAGGTTTGCATCCGCACGAAGGCAGTGTTTACGCCAACGACAAGATGGCGCTGGCTACATTTGCTGCGCTAGCAAAAGAGCCAAAAGTGGTGGCAATTGGCGAGACCGGATTGGACTTTCACTACGATCATTCGCCGCGCGAACAACAGTTTAGCCTGTTGGAGTTCCAGCTTCAGCTGGCGCAGGATAACAATTTGCCGCTGGTGTTACATATTCGTGATGCTTTTGAAGATTTCTGGCCGGTATTTGACCGCTTCAAGGGCCTGCGAGCCGTTGTGCATAGCTTTTCGGCCCACCAAAAGCAACTCGACGCGGCCCTGTCGCGCGGCCTTTATATTGGCCTTAACGGCATAATGACTTTTACAAAAGATAACGAACAATTAGATGCCGCCAGGAACGTACCGTTAAACAGATTACTTCTTGAAACAGATGCGCCCTTCTTGACGCCCAGCCCTTATCGTGGTAGAATCTGCGAGCCTAAACACGTACGTGTGACGGCGGAGTTTCTGGCGAATTTAAGGGGTGAAAGCCTGGAGCAGCTGGCTTCAGCCACCACCAAAAACGCCACCACATTATTCAAAATAAGGGAGAGCAATGGCCTTTAACAGCCAATCAGAGCAAAGCGAACACCTCCAATTACCTGCGGAGGTTATTGATTTGGTCAACCAGCTCAAAGAAGAGATCACGGGAGCCGCTAATGAGGTTGCCATGGTTCGTTCTAGCCTTTTGCCCGCACGCCCTCCGGAAACTGCCGCTGCAGTCCCTGCAATTGAGGATTACCGTCCGCGCCAGGCGAATGAAAGCGAAGCGATAAAAGCTGCCAATTTCAACGCAGTACCTACAGCCGATATGTTAACGAAATTCAAGGAAGCCGCATGATAGGCAAAATACTTGCTAACATGGGCGCTAAAGCCCGCACAGACCGTCGCGAAGAACTTTACCGCGCTTTTAAGCGCCGCGAAGCCAAAATCGGCGGCGAACTATTTGGACCGGTTCCAGCCGGCGTCCGCCGTGAATTCTTTTGCTTAGATAAGCACACCTGGGTATGGCACGAGGAATGGAACGACCAAGGCGGCCAACGCCAGACTCGAACTATCCGCTACAACGTCCGACCTAATGGCATTCTTAAGGCTCAGGATAATCAGGCTTATCAGCCGCTTAGCTTTGATGAGACCGAAAACTTATACCAAGCCACCCAGCTGTATAAACAGCGCGTTCTGCAAGAAGTCTACTCCTTCGCTTAAGTTGCGGCTTGGCGACGGTTTAAAATAGAACCATGAAATACATTTACATGGACCATGCCGCCGCAACACCGGTTGATCCGGTGGTGGTCAAGGCTATGCAACCATATTTGACCGACAATTTTTATAATCCTTCTGCCACTTACTTGCCGGCGCGAGCAGTCGCTAAGGATTTGGCGGCCGCGCGTAGCGGAGTGGCGCAGTTACTGGGCGCCAAACCGGCTGAAATTATATTTGCGGCCGGCGGAACCGAAGCAAATAACCTGGCTATTCACGGCATTATGCGCCGCTTTCCAAAAGCCAAAATTATAACTAGCGCCATCGAGCATGAGTCAATCTTGCACCCTGCCGAATTATATAAACATGACCTGGCACCGGTATCGCCTGACGGCACGATTGATTTAAATAAACTAGCAGACAAAATAA
>CAYUOI010000032.1:0-6771 GCA_964446365.1 uncultured Candidatus Saccharibacteria bacterium
TATCGGGATCATCCGTATTAATTCGTTGACCGCGTCCGGCCCGCTGAATTGCCCAGACTTTAGAGAGGGTGGGGCTGAGATTTACCGTATTACCGAGCAACGGTTGGTTATAACCCTCACTGAGTAAACGGGCTTGGGTAATAGCCGTTAAATCGCCTTCAGCGAAAGCTTTAAGTGCTTCTTTTTGTTGTTTTTTTGGAGTGCCGCCATGAAGTGTAACGACCGGCACGTCGAATTCGGCCAAAACTGTGGCCATATCGTCTGCGTGCTGCACCGATGACGTATTAAATATGGTCCGTTCACCCAGCATATTATCAACGTAAAATTGAGCAATGCGCCGGTTACGCCTTTCGGTATTAATTGCTTTCTCCAGCGCGCTACGGAAAAAGTCACCATTAATAATCTGAACTTCGCTCAAGTCGGCTTCAGTCATAAGTAATCCACAAATATAGGGGGCAATTAGGCCTTCAATCACCGCTTCACGTATGGTTACTTCATGGATGAGATCCGGTAAGATGTTTTTTAGTTGGCGTTCTTCGCTGTAATCAGGCGAGGCTGTAAAGCCAAGCCATTTAGCATGCGTAAACTGTTGCAAGGCTTTTTGAATTTGCCCGCCTTGCAGATGGTGCGCCTCATCTAAAACAACCAGTCCAAATAAACTGGGATCAATAGCCCGGCTGTAAGGCTGGTTAACATATTTGGTAAAGGCGGTATATGTAATTACTTTTACATCATCCTCGCCAGTATCTTTTTCCCAGCCTTTAACTTTGCCAACGCTTCCTGAAAAACCATTGTCTACTAGATCAGCCTTTGTTTGATCAACCAACAGGGTGCGTGACGTAACTACCAATGTGCGTGGTAGCTGTTCCGATAACCGCAAATCTTCCAGCAGGCGCGAAAAAATGACTGTCTTACCCGAGCCGGTTGGCGATGCCACGTAGCCCCTGACTTGTTCGGCCGGCTGCTGGACATATGCCTCGAGGTCTTGCAAAACCGGCCATTGGCGCGGCCGTGCTAGCGTTAGACTTTCGTCTGACAAGAAAGAATCTGAAACTTCAGCCATGGATTTACATATATTACCAGCTTTTCCGAATAGGTGATAAAGTATGCGAAATTATGTTAAAGTAGTTGCTAGTAAAACATAAAGATTATATAATATAGGTATATGAGCGAAACTGATTTAAAAACTGGTGGCGACGCGTACCCGTTTTCTTTTTCGGAAGGACTGGCCAGCCCTGATATGGCCTCACATATAGTGGGAGCTGAAACTGAAGAAGATCGTCTAGTTAGGTTAATAATGGAAGAGATTAATGTTGATCCGGCTAGTTCTGCTCACAGTATAGTTGATCGTGCCATAAGACATACCCTCAAATACGGTGGAGAATCTTAGTTTTGGCAAATCACGAGCACGCCTCTATAGCCAACAAGAATACAATCCCGCGGAGGCGACTGTATAGCGCTATAGCTGGCGGCATGATGCTGTTTGCAAGCTGTAGTAATAGCAATAGCCACGCCTTTAAAGATGGTTGTGAAACTTTCCGTGTTTATGCCCAAAATCGTTGGCAACCTTATGGTACAGCAGTCAGAGAAGAGCCGGACGTTTTGTCGAAAAAATTAGATCCTGGATTCGCGCCAAACGAAGTAATAGCAGTCAATGGGTATGTACGAACTGGAAGAGCAATTTATCCAGACAATATACCGCCCTGGAATAGTGATATCTATTTCCGTCTTGCCAACCGTGCTGGCTGGGTAAGCTTCCCGGGAGTTCGCGGAGAACCGTCAACACCTGACCCGACTGGTCTATCTTCTGACGGTGGTGTGCCTGCTCCTACCTCTGCTGAATGCCTCGTTGATTACAAGCCATAGTAATCATGTTTTTGGCATTATAATCGCTAGTGCTTGCAATCTTTTAGGGCAAACGCATAATGGAAGTCACGGAGGTGACAAAACATGGCAGGTGAAAAAGTTTATATTTTACCCAGCGAAATCGTGCGTGCCTTAGACGAGCTGCACGGTAGCAATGAGACGGTAGAAGATAAGTCCATCACGTTGCAGGATGGCGATGAAATTACGCTGCATGGTGGTCCGCAACATTACAAAGGCAGCAGCTGGACAGAGCGTGATTACCAGGCGGTGATACCGAGTGATGAAGGCCCGGTAATGGTGGCGGTGTGGGCCGACCCGGCTGATCCTTATCGTGAAGCCGCCCTGGTCGCAACCCGCAGCGGTGAAGCATGGGATTATTTGAACAATGAACCGCCGCCGGAATGGGTGAAAGAGGCTGTTGGCAAGCTGGGTGTTGAGACCCATGTGATCAAGCTCGAGACGTAGCATTTACCCCTGAAAAATGATAAACTGAACGCTAGCTTTCCGGGCAGAAGAGTCCGGTGGACTCTTTCTGGTGACACGAGCGAAGCGTCGTAAGTGCAACTAAATCAGACTGTTGATATAGGGAGGCTAGCCATACTTTATGTGGGAACCTATTGATGCCTAAGCGTGCAAAATTTGTTGATTCTAAAAAGGGAGGGCGCGACAACCAGCCTCATCATTTGCGCTGGTTGCAGTTGCGAAACCATCCTTTTGTGGTGCCCTTAACCACTTTTTTGGTTCTGTTTTTTTTGACCATATTCGGTTTTATTCTTCTCAGTGGTAGCACCGTTGGCGCCAGCGACTCCCGTTTGGTGCACGTAAATGTTGATGGCCAGTCGCAAATTATTCCTACCCGGGCGCCGACTGTCGGCGATCTTCTAAAACGGCTTAATATTCAAGTTCATGAACAAGACCTTATAGAACCATCGCAAGATACGCCTATATTGCAGGACAATTTTCAGGTCAATGTTTATAGAGCCCGTCCGGTAACCATAGTTGACCAGGGTAAAAGCATTACGCTGCTCAGCCCGTATCAGGACGCTAGAGTCGTAGCCGAAAAAGCCGGTATTAATTTATTTCCGGAAGACGATGTTAAATTTCAGGCACCTGAACTTAAAGAAAATGTAATTGGCGAAAAAGTCGTCATCACCCGGGCCACGCCAATAACTATTAATCTTTATGGGAACGTAATTAATGCCCGCACCTTGGCTAAAACTGTCCGCGATGCCATGAAAGATAAAAGCATCCAAACTCTGCCGGGCGACACCGTTACCCCGGGACTCGACACACTGTTGGTGCCAAATCTGGCTGTCTTTATTGTCCGCGTTGGAAAGCAGGTGGTTACCCAGCAAGAAGATATTCCAATGCCCGTCCAAACCGAAGCTGATCCGTCGGTACCATTGGGGCAGACAGTTATTCGGCAGGCCGGCAGCGCCGGACGCAAACTGGTAACCTATGAGATAGAGACCAAAAATGGACAGGAAAGCAGCCGCCGCGTCTTGCAAGAGGTAATTGCCAGCCAGCCAGTCGCCCAAATAGTTGTCCGTGGCACAAAAGTGACGCTCAGCGGCAGCAAAGGCGAGTGGCTGGCGGCCTCGCGTATCAGCTCGGGCGACTATTCAAACGCCGACTATGTAATTGGCCACGAATCCGGCTGGCGGCCCGATGCCATTAGTGCCAACCGTTGTTACGGCTTGGGCCAGTCCTGCAGCGGTTCGCTCAGCAGCGCTTGCCCTAACTGGGCCAGCGACCCCGTATGCCAGCTTAATTTCTTTGATAGCTACGCTAAAAGCCGATACGGTGGATGGGCCGGCGCGGCTAATTTCTGGTCCGCAAACAGGTGGTGGTAAACCAGCCCACCTGGCGTGGGGTGAATTTGGGCGGATGGTTGGTGCTGGAACGCTGGATAACCCCTTCGTTATTCAAGGGCGTGCTTGGTTCAGATGAATATTCTTTCTGCGAACAGCTGGGCGAACCAAAACGCGATCGCCTTAAAAACCACCGCGACGCATTTGTAAGAGCTGCCGACTTTGAGTGGCTAAAAGGGCAGGGCATTAATAGTGTGCGTTTGCCTGTACCGCATTGGTTATTTGAAGATGAGGCGCCATTTGTGGCTTGCAGCCATTACGTCGATTTTGCATTGGAACAGGCCGGTCGCTATGGCCTAGGCGTTATTCTAGATCTGCACACCGCACCGGGCTCGCAAAATGGTAATGATCACAGCGGTCGGAGCGGTACGGTAATGTGGCATAAAAAAACTGAATACGTCGAACGGACTCTTCAAGTCTTGCAACAGCTTAGTCAGCGCTACGGCCAGGAACCAAATTTAATTGGTATTGAAGTTTTGAATGAACCTAGTAGCAAGATTCCGCATAAGATCCTTTTAGACTTTTACCACCAAGCCTACCAACAGATCCGGCACTATACTGACAAAACAATTATCTTTAGCGACGCGTTTCGACCCGCCGACTGGGGTGGCGCCTTTTCAAATATGAAAAACATCATATTGGATATGCACCTTTACCGGGCATTTGGTAAGGGCCAAACCCGCCTGCCCATGCACCGCCACCTCCAGGCCGTATTGAACGAATGGCCAAAGTTAATTGCCGAAGTACAGAACGAGATACCGGTAATAATAGGTGAGTGGAGTCTGGGTTTGGACAAGCGCGCTTTTCGCGGCCTGGACAGTTACGAGCGCGACAAAGCTCTGCAGGCTTTTGCTACCGTTCAGCAGAAAGCTTTCAGCACCGCCAAGGGGCAATTCTTTTGGACTTATAAAACCGAGGACATGGCTGGTTGGAGTTTCCGGGCTGCCGTGCAGCAAGGTTGGCTACCGGCACTGCTACAATAACGGCATGAGCGAACTGCCACTTGCCAGAAAATCTTTGGGCCAACACTGGCTTAGTGACGCTGCCGCCCTGCAGGTAATTGTCGATGCCGGCGATGTCCAGAATGAAGACATGGTTCTAGAAATTGGTCCGGGCGGCGGTACGCTTACAGCCAAATTAACAGAGGTTGCCGGCCAGGTTTTAGCTATCGAACTGGACAACAGACTGATAGCTGATTTGCAAGCAAAGGCGCCGGCTAATCTTCAAGTGGTGAAGGGCGACATTCTTAAGTTCGATCTCACGACACTGCCGGAAAATTACAAAGTTATCGCCAATATTCCATACTACCTGACCAGCCATTTGATTAGAATTCTGTCCGAATCCAGCAACCCGCCCAGCCGGTGCGTGCTGCTGGTGCAGAAAGAAGTTGCCGAGCGGGTGGCTGCCAAATCAGGTGGTATGTCAATTTTGTCGGTTACTGCACAGTTTTATTGGCAGGTAAGTTTGGGGCAGGTGGTTGGCCGTAAATTATTTACGCCGCCGCCAAAAGTTGATTCGCAGGTCCTTATTTTACAGCGGCGCCAACCGGTGCTTGATGTTGATCAGAAGAAGTATTTTAGATTGGTCAAAATGGGCTATGCGGCCCGGCGCAAAACTCTGGTTAACTCCTTGAGCGTTGGACTTCGAATAGGGAAGGCGGAATCGACCCAGCTTCTAATGGCCGCCAAGCTTGATCCTCAAATGCGTCCCCAGCAGTTATCACTGGAAAACTGGGCGGAATTATATAGGTGCGCCCTGCCGTTACTTTAACTTCCCCTGCCCTTGTGGATAATTACTTGACGCGTTAATACTTAACAAGTAAAGTACAAAAGAGGGAGACTTATGCGACCCACCAATAACATTGGCTATCTGTTGCAGCATTTATCGGCTACCCTGGCCCGGCAATCGGATCAGGTTTTACAGGAACGGCTTGACATCGGCTTTTCGCAATTTAAAATTCTGATGGTGTTGCAGCGCAACCCGTCAGTACAGCAGCGCCACATTGCTGACGCGCTAGGCCAGACCGAAGCCAGCATTAGCCGCCAGATTAAGCTACTACATGACCAGGGGCTATTAAATAGCCGCCGTAGCGAACAGAACCGCCGCGAGCACATTACAGTGCTGACCGACAAGGGCGAGCAGCTAGCTGGCGAAGCGCTGAATGTGCTAAATAGCTACCACGCGCCGATGTTTGCTAAACTTAACGAAAAGCAGCAGGAACAATTGGTGGAAGTGTTAAGGCTGATGCACCAGGAAGTGTGCCGGCCAGATAAACCGGGTGCCTGCGACCATCCATTTAATAACTGACCAAAATACGGGAACATAAGGAGACAACAGTGGACAATGTAAAAGCCAAAATGGAAAAGCGAGCCCTACCGGCCGTTATATTTACGATTTTTCTGGATGTACTGGGCGTTGGCATACTTATTCCAGTAATTCCGCAACTGCTAGCCAATCCGCATTCCGCTTATTATCTTTTGCCGGCTGGCTGGACCTATCAGGGCGGATTGATTTTACTTGGCTGGCTGTTGGCCATTTATCCGTTTATGCAGTTTTTGTCGACGCCTATTCTAGGGCAGTTATCTGACCGTTTCGGCCGTAAACCGGTTCTGGCCTTCAGTATCTTTGGCACGGCGATAGGTTATATCTTGTTTGCAATCGGAATCATTACTGGCAACATACCACTATTATTTTTCAGCCGTGCCTTAGATGGAATTACAGGCGGCAACCTGAGCGTGGCACAAGCAGTTATTGCCGATGTAACACCGCTGAAAGACCGAACTAAACGCTTTGCATTAATTGGTGCCGCCTTTGGTTTTGGGTTCGTACTTGGCCCCTATTTGGGCGCTAAACTGGCCAGTCCAGGCGTAAGTTTCTTTGGCTTATTTCACACGCCGCACTGGTTTAATCCGGCTACACCATTCTGGTTCACAGCAATACTAAGTTTTATTAACTTCGTTTTGATTATTTTCTTGCTGCCAGAAACTAATAAGCAGCTCAAGCACGTTCAATTTAAGGTTACGCAGTCAGTTCG
>CAYUOI010000033.1:0-6555 GCA_964446365.1 uncultured Candidatus Saccharibacteria bacterium
TAAAACCGGTCGGCACCCAATACGTTATAAATGTCCGCGACTTTTTATCTGATAAACCGGTAGCCAAGGTCCAGGCGGCCAGCGCTAATGACGGCGAGACAGCAACCACGGCGGCCGATAGCGATTCCAGTAATCAGGCCAACGCCCAATCAGATGACAAGGGTAAAATTCTGCTTACCACCGATCAGACCGGCGACCAGCCGTTTGTGGTAATCCTTAAAGCCGCTGGTTATAGAGATGAAAAATTAACAATTAACCCGGAAGATAAAAGAGACCATTTTGTAAAACTGGTACCCGGCCGCAAAGAAGTCTTTATCTCCAAGCGCTCCGGTAAGTACGACCTTTATACAATTGATGTTGACGGCAAAAACGAGAAGCTATTGCTGGCCGGAACCGGCAATGAACAGGATGGCATGGTGTTAGTACCGCATCCGACCGACGAAGTCGTAGCCTACGTGTCGACCCGCGACAATGTCCGTAATCCGGACGGCTTTTTACTAAGCACGCTTATCCTGGTAGATTTAAAAACCGGCCAGACGACTAAAATAGCCCAATCGGAACGAATCCAAATAGTTGACTGGGTCGGTGAAAGGATTGTGTTTGTCCAGGTTGCCGCCGGTGCCAGTGCCGCCAACCCGCGCCGCGAGCGGCTGATTTCCTATAACTATCAGGACAATACCAGCACCGAACTGGCCGCCACCAACTACTTTAATGACATCTTGGTGGCCGGTGGCAATGTCTTCTACGCGCCATCTATTGCTTACCAGTCAAACAGCAATCTGGGCCTATTCCGGGTTGCCGCCAACGGCAGCGGCCGCTCCAATTTACTGAAATCAGAAGTCTGGAATATATTCCGCACCGCGTACGACACGCTTTACTTATCGGTTGGGCAGGATTGGTACACTTACCAGTTAGGTGCCAACGGTTCCAGTAAAGCAAATGGTGCGCCGCCAGTTCTAAAAACGCGCGTTTACATCGACAATCCTAATGACAAAAACAGCCTGTGGGTAGATAACCGCGACGGCAAAGGCGTTCTGCTGCTATACAGCCAAACCGATAAAAAAGATCAAACCCTGCGCAGTCTAAGCGGCCTGCAGTATCCAGTCCGCTGGCTCAACGCTAACACGCTGGTTTATAGGATTAAAACCGACCAGGAAACGGCCGATTATGTCCTGAACATCCAAGGCGGCGAACCGCGCAAATTAAGCGACGTTACCAATACGGCCGGCGTATCGTCCTGGTATTATTACTAGATATGTGGACCGAAGAAAACGCCAGTTTAACGCAAGAATTTAAATTTTCTGATTTTAAATCAGCACTGGATTTTGTAAACAGGGTTGGCGGCTTAGCCGAGGCATTGAATCACCACCCCGACATTGAACTGGGCTGGGGCAGGGTAAAAGTCAGCCTGTCTACACACGACGCCGGCGGCGTGACAGACAAAGATCATCAATTGGCAGAAAAAATCGATGGCCTCCAAGCGTAGTAAAAAATGGTTTATCAAAGTCCGCGGCAGTTACCTGCCTAATAATGCCAACGGCTGGCTGACTTATATTCCTTACACCGCCTACTTAGTAGGCGTCCTGGTGTTTGTATTGCGGCAACACTATGATTTTTGGATAAGCCTGTTCATAGTTATACCTAACTGGGTGGCGGCGGCGGCAGTCATGAACTGGGTAGCCGCCCGCACTTCTTAAATAACCCTGGCAGCCGTGATGCTGGCCCTAGTTGTCGCTTATGGTAAAATAAAGACTAAGAGGAAATATGCGTAAATTAATAAACATTTTTATAGCGTTTGGCTTGATGATGCCAATCTTTAGTCTTGGGGTAGTTTCGGCCGAGAGTACTACTTCTACTGCTCCAACGTCTAGCAGTGATTCAGCTCAGACGACTACAACTAATGACGATTCATCCAAGAAGACGCTCGAACAGCGGACGGCCGAATACAAGGCTAACTTTAAACAGACTCTGACCAAGGCTCAACAGACTGCCGTAAAAACCAAGTGTAAGGCCGCTCAAGGTTTGACTAGCTCACTTAGCGGCCGTATTAAAGGCATTGAAACCAGCCGCGCCGAAGTTTACAAAAACGTCACAGATCATCTTAGCAGCCTGCAGATAAAGCTCCAGAATAAAGATGTTGATACCACTGAACTACAGGCCGAAATAGCCGCTTTGCAGACCAAAATAAGCACCTACAAGACAGACCTGGCTGCTTATAAACAGTCTGTGGCTGACTTGTCGGCAATGGACTGCGCCAGCGACCCGGCCGCATTTAAATCGGCCCTAGAAGCCGCTCGCGCCGCTCGTACAAAAGTAGTCGCTGACACGACCGACATTCGCACCTATATAACAGGGACTATTAAACCAACACTTACTAAAATCCATGATAGCCTGGCCAAGTCCGAAACCACCAAGAGCGGGCAATAAGGAGACAGTATGGATATTCTAGTCAAAACTCACGACGAACCTCAGCAAGATGTCGCAACTACTATTAATCCGACGGTTTCAAATGAGATCGCGCCGACAATAAGCCCCGAAGCGGCAGTTGAAGCACCAGTTGCACCAGCGCCTGTGCAGCCCACAACCGAACCAGTCGTACCTCCAGCCACACCAGAACCTCAGTCGCCAACACCGCCGGCCTTTGTGCCGTCACCTGGCTTGGCCGACGCCCCGCCCGAATCGCCGCAAACGCCTGCCGCTAACGCGGCAATGCCGGCTAAAAAGAAATCATCTAAGAAAATGCTAATAATTGTGTTGGCAGTAGTCGTAGCTTTAGTCCTAGCCGCCGTCGTTGTTTATGCGTATATGAGCAAGAAAAAGGACAACGCCGCCACCACAACTCCAACTACCGCAACCACAGCGCCGGCCGTTAGTAGCAGCGATGTTTCCGGCACCAGCGATGCCGTCGACAAAGAAGTTAATAAAACCGACGACACTAAAGATTTCAACAGCAGCGACCTCAGCGATCAGTCTTTAGGGCTATAACTCTATTTTCTGCCGTTTAGTTTTGCTATAGTGGCAAGCCGTGAGCCGCATTTTAAATTTATCTGATCCTCATGTAACTGACTTGCTCAGCCAGAGCAAAGTCGGCGTGTTGCCAACCGATACCATTTACGGTATTGTCTGCCGCGCTGCAGATGCTCAGGCCGTGGCCAGGCTGTACAGTCTAAAACAGCGCGATCATAAACCCGGAACCGTAATTGCCGCCAACATAGAGCAGCTGGTGGATTTAGGTGTGCCGCGGCGCTACCTTAAGGCCGTGGAACAATTCTGGCCCAATTCTATCAGTGTCATTATTCCAGTTGGCGACAATTTGTCATATTTACACCTTGGTCTAAATGGTTTAGCTATCCGGATACCCAAGGCTGATTCACTTAACAGGCTGCTGCTTCAAACCGGTCCACTGCTGACCACTAGCGCCAACCAGCCCGGCAGCGCGCCCGCCAATACAGTGGCCGAAGCTAAACAGTATTTTAGCGATAAGGTCGATTTTTATGTTAACGGCGGCGACTTAAGTAACCGGCCGCCCTCAACCATTATTCGCATTATTGATGATGAGATAGAAATAGTTCGCCACGGAGCCGTTAAGCTAAGTATAGAGGGCCAAATTATTGAATAATGTTTTCGGCGCTGCCACGGCTACGCAGGCCAGCACGGTTCGTCGGCGTGGTATCATAACCGTATGAGTCCCGTAAGAAGCCGCGGTCGCAACTTATGGGATAATATAGAATAGAGGAATTATGAAACTATTTAAACCTGAAGTGAACAGAAAGGGTACGCAGGCGAACGCGACCTGCTTCTAACGGGATGAGCAAAACTGTATTAGTCGTCGAAGACGACAATTTAACGCGTAAAAGCCTGGTAAATCTACTGATTGAAAAGGGCATAGTTGTCCACGAAGCAGTCAACGGCAAAGTTGGCCTGGAATTAGCCTTAGCGAAGCATCCCGATTTAGTGCTGACCGACATTCGCATGCCGGAAATGGATGGTATTACTATGATTAATGAACTGCGCAAAGATGAATGGGGCAAAAACGTGCCGGTAATGGTGCTGACCACCGACGAGACCACCACAACCGTCAATGCCGCCTTAAAAGCCGGTATAACTGTTTATCTGCCAAAGATGACGCTTGATCCAGGTACAATTGCCGATCAAGTCGTCACCGCGTTAGGCTAAGCATAGATCGCCCGACCTGCTTCTGGCTTAGCCAGAACACCGCCGGGCTCTTGGCGCATTACTTCGTCACAAGCTCCAGTACTCATTCACCGTATTACCAATACGCCTCATTCCGTGCTTCGCTTGTTCCTTGTACTGCATCCAAGCCTAAGCTTAGCCCTGTTGTTTACTTTTGGCGGGAGCTTTGTGTATGGGCAAAGCTACAAAAATTGTAGTGCCCTTATTTTCGTGAGACTCCAACCACAATGAACCATTGTGCTGCTCAATAATCATTTTGGTGATCCATAGACCTAATCCAGTTCCGTGAGCCTGAACTTTAACTGCATTGCGGGCCCGGTAATAACCTTCCAGAACTTTAGCTTGTTCAGTTTTAGGAATGCCAATACCCCAGTCGCGTACTGATAGTATTTGCTTATCGCCTTCGCGGTGGTAGCTCAGCTCAATTGTGGTTTCGGCCCGGCTGTACTTTATGGCATTGCTGACAATGTTCATAATGGCCCGTTTTAAAGCTCCTACGTCGCCGACTACATAAGTGTGGTCAGGCCAATCGCCAACCTTGGAAATTTTAATTTTCTTTTCCTGGGCGCCCAGTTTTAAGGTGGCCCGGACTTCATTGACTACGCTAATCAAGTCCAAAACCTCATGCTGCATCTTGCCGGCCATGCCCCGTTCAAAAACTGACAAATCCAGAATCTCATTGACGGTTACAAGTGAAGCTTCCGTACTGTGGTACATATCGTTGAGCATTTCTTTCTGAATTTTGTTTAGATTTTTTTCATTATCTTTAATCAACGATTCAATTGCCCACAACATGCCGGCCAGCGGCGAACGCAGTTCGTGCGACGCAATAGACGTGAACTGATTCTTAAGGGCGGCGATTTCGCGCTCTTTGTTTTCGAGCTTACGGTCGCGCAGCAGCCCGGCAAAGGGTATGGCCGCCAAGCACAACGGAATTAGGGCATAGAGGGCAATCTGAGAGAAGTAAGCTGTAGCCGGGTTTGTGACGTTGACAAAAGCTATCGCCTGGCCGTTAACCGGGCTTAATATGGGCGCCCGGGCGACAATTTGTACCGAATTTCCATGCCTCAGCGGTCCCTCAATAAATGAGTCGCTGCTTTGGGCATTGGCTACGAAAACTTTTGAAGGTTGCTGATACTCTGCGCCCGGCTTGTTGTAGTCGCTGCTATTGGGCGCCTCGGAGTCGGCCAAATATAAGATCTTGCCGTCATGTGAAGTTGTTAAATAGACGTAACCGGAGCCCTGGTTATCCAAACGGATCTGCGCCAGCCGGTCTTTAATGCGCTTATAGGCGTCCTGTTGGGTATTGGAGGTATTTTTCTCAATAGCCTGGACGTCATCTATATCAAGGGCACTGGCGGCTGTGCGGGCCTGCGCCAGCAGCAGATCGTGAATATGAATGTTAGCGGCAATGCCGGCAAATAGGGAGCCCATAAAGCCGACCACGATGATAAGCATCATCACTAAACTGGTCAGGCGTTTTGGTTTGGCGAGCAGCCGCGGATCCACCACTGCCGAGGTGTTATTCATCTGTTATAAGGCTAACATAACCGTTATGGCATGAATTGTTGGCGCAGCCATTCATCCAAAGAGCCGCCGCCGCCACCAGCCATGCCGACTACCATGTCGCCGCCATCCAAATGTTTTTGAATGACTTGCTTCAATTTTTCGGTGCGTTCCATGGGTTCGGCAATTGATGGATCACTCAGGCGGCTAATTAGCTCGGCCGGCTCAATAATGCGCTGGCTTGGGTCTTCGCGGGCCAGGTAGCTGGGAATCCAGTAAAGCTTTTGTGCACCGTCAAAAACATCCTTGTATTCGTCCAGCATGTAGTGCTGGCGGCGGTTGGTCAGAGGTTCGTAAACAACAACCAGGTTCTGTTTTTTGGCGGCGGCCATTTCCAGTGCCACACTCATGGCGCCGCGGATTTTCTCCGGCGTGTGGGCGTAGTCACTATACAGATTGGGAACAATTTCTTCCATGCGGCGCTGCAACCCCGGGAAGCGGTTCATGCTGGCGAATATTTTGTCCAATGGCGCTTTGGTCAGCTGACGAACGGCTTTGGCGGCCAGCCAGCCATCCAGACGGTTGTAGCGGCCAACCAAATTAATTTTCTCAATGTCCGGATCACTGGAATCCATGACAGCATGGTGATCAGTTTGCTGCAGGCCTAGATATTCAAAATCTTCGCGCCACATCTCCAGCCACTCGCTTTGGTCAACAAATTCCCTAAAAGCCTGCTGGTAGTCTTCGCGGGTCGGGAAAATTTCGTGATGATCCCAGCTAACCCCAGTGATAATGCTGACAAAGGGTTCAAAGGCTAGAAAATTACGGTCAAACTCGTCGGCCTCGAGATCGGAA
>CAYUOI010000034.1:0-6421 GCA_964446365.1 uncultured Candidatus Saccharibacteria bacterium
AGGTGCGTGGTTCCAGCTCGGGAATAGCTACGTCTGGGTGGTCAATGCAGGCGTACATCAGGCTGTAAGTATTGCTTTCGTTACTATCAGCGTTTAGAACATTTAGCTTGCCGTCAGCAATCTCGAGCGCCTGCTCAACCGATTGTGCCAGCCGGCCCAAACTGTCGGCATTATTTACTATGCGATCGACAATTATTTCGACGGTATGCTTGTAGTTCTTATCAAGTTGCGGAAACTCATCGAGTGCGTAAACCACGCCGTCTACGCGCACCCGGGCAAAGCCGGCTCGCTGGTATTGTTCGGGTACATGCTCAAAGGCGCCTTTTTTATCAATAACCACGGGCGCCAAAATCATTAAGCGGGCATTTTCATGAAAAGCGGCAATCTGATCGACAATAGCCGTTGTCGTCTGACGGGTAACCGGTTTACCGCAGATTGGGCAGTGAGGCACACCAATGCGGGCGAACAATAGGCGCAAATAGTCGTAAATTTCTGTAACAGTTGCAACGGTAGACCGCGGATTACGGCTGGTCGATTTCTGATCAATGCTGATAGCAGGACTTAGACCGTCAATCTGATCAACGTCTGGCTTTTCCATTAGACCCAAAAATTGACGGGCGTAGCTGCTGAGGCTTTCAACATAACGGCGCTGGCCTTCGGCGTAAATGGTATCAAAAGCCAAGCTAGACTTGCCCGAGCCGGACAGGCCGGTTATGACAACTAATTTATGGCGCGGAATTTCCACCTCGACATTTTTGAGGTTGTGTTCACGGGCGCCCTGTACTCGAATTACCTCATTCACAGTCGCGTGATTATAGCAAAAAACAGGGTGAATTTCTAGACGCTAGCTAACTATGAACGACTAATAAGGGCATCTAATTGTTGCTGATTAAGCGTATCTTCCGGGCAGAAAGTTGTAGTGGTACAACCCTGGATAATACCTTTCGAAAACAGGTACTGGACGGCTTTATAAGCACTGTTGGACGATGGCATATCTGTAAAGTGCTGAGCGCCGACGGCTGACTGGGTATCTACATTGGGATTTATCGTCCTGGCTAAAAAGATTGCAAATTGGCGCCGGGTAATTGTCTGGTCCGGGCAGAACCTAAGCGGATTAATGGCGCAACCGCTGGTAATTTTTTTAGCATGCAGAGCTTCAACGCCCAGGTAATACTGGTGGGTTTTAGGCGTGTCGCTAAACGACGGCGTAACGGGGGCATTATTTAAGAGATTAAATTTTTGATTGAGGGCATCGGCTGCTTTAGCTCGAGTGACTGGAGTTAGTGGCGTCGGTGCAGGCGCAACTACAGTTGTTGGCACTGAGACGGTCGAAGGTGGAGTTGTTAAGAAGTTAGTTGGGGTTATCGCTGCGCTACCGAGTGGTGGCTGATTATTGACGCTGCTAATCTGCTCGGCCTTGTCAGACGGGTAGCCCTTGGTGCCATCCAGCTTCAGCAGTGCACCGGCATTAATAAGTTCAGTCTGCACGTCATGTGGATTAATGTTGCGCGGTTGGGTGGTTGATTTAGCGGCCAAGGCGGCAATAACACCGGCAGCCTGACCGGTTAACATGGTTACCGGTTGAACTCTGGTAGCTCCATTAACTAGACGCGATACCGATATATTCTTTTCGGCGGCTAGCAGGCCGTCAACTTTTTCCGGCACCAGGGTCTCAAATGGTATCTGGAAATTTCCGGAAGTTGTTTGGGTGTCTGAAATACTTTCCAGATCAGCTTCAAGCGTATCGGCGGTACCGCAGTTGTGCAGGTCCGTGCCATAGCTTCCCAGCGCGACGGCTGTCGGCGAGTTAGTCGCGGAAACCGGCGGCGTGCCCTGCCGCTTAATTTCCGGACCGGTAAGGGTGTCCATGCCAATCATTCGTCTGCTCTCGCGTACATATGGCATAACCGGGAAAAATTTCTCCAGATCTTTATAATTACTAAGCTCGGGACAATCGTTGACATCCTGATTGTATGAAGTGTCAAAGCCCTCGTCATTTGCGATTGACCAGTCTTTGACACCAAGCTCGTGCTGAATATAGTAAATGAATTGCAACGTTTCCAGCTTGGCGGCACAGTTAGTGCTTTGGCGGGTGTTTTTATTCTCTATATAACTGACCGGCAGAGTCGGGTTTGCATCCTTGTACTGAGGCAGGTATATCGACTGGGCCGGAAAATCGTTGGCCCAATTTACTTCAGTACGGGTAATATCGCTGCCATCGGTGGTTGAACCTGTGTGATAATCTGCCGAATTACTTGAATCTGGCAGACCGCGATATTTATTATGATTGGCAAATGTCACTGGATAGGAATTGCTGCTGGCGTCATAGAAGTAATTATTATTGCCTTCATTAGCTACCATGGCTGCAAATACAGCCTTGTTTGCCTGATAGCCTTTTGGCTCGGTTTTTATCTTCAAGTTATCGGGTACTCCGCCAGGGTACTTTTTAATTACGGCTGTGTAAGTAATGTCTTGTATGCAGGCAGTTGGGTTTATATTGTCGCTAACCGAATTGCCGACTCTGTAAGCCGCTCCGGCCAGCGGCAGTACATCGCCGTATTCAGTAGCATCAATAACGACCTTGCTGTTAAATGTCAGACCGTTTTCTGTTTGCAGTCCGTTAACTTTGTCGCCGACTTTCATAACCAAATTAACCGGCGTGCGCGTGTAGACCGTTACATTTCTGGATTGGTATAACATTTGTTTTAAGATTTTCTGGCCAACCGAAGGCTCAAAACATACACTGGTGTCTCTGAATTTACAGGTATTAGTCGATTTATTCTTTAACTTGTAATAGGCCTGGATACGGTCGATGAATTCTTTATAGATGCCGTTTTGGCGGTCAGATGGCTTATCGTCCATGGCGGATACTGCCGATGAAGTCATTTGGCCGCCAATCCAATCAGTTTCTTCGACTATGGCTACCGACGAGCCCATTCTGGCCGCCTGTATTGCAGCCGCGGTGCCGCCACTGCCAGCTCCGACCACAACTACGTCATAAGATACATTCTTTTGGTGCGGCAATTCGGCCGGCTTGGCACCGTTTATAAGCGGTAATAAGGCGGCATCCTGATCGACATTTGCCACAATATCATCCAGCGAAGCTTCCTGAACATTCTGGTTTACGTGAAGCAAAATTCCGATTGCGCCGGCAATCACAACTGCAAAACTCAGTAATGATACAAAAGCTAGCTTCAAGCGCTTAGTGCGCCGGGCATAATCGACATTATGGTTTGGAAAGTTATTAATCGGTTGTTCGGAATACATGTTAGTTTTTAGTCTTTAATCTGATTATACGGTAACCACACTTAAATCAATAGCCTATCAATTTACATTTTTAGTTTAGTAGCCGGCTGATAAAGTGAATAGTTAAACCCCCCGTGCCAATAACCAGCCCAACGCCGACTGCTCCTACCAGCCAGCCGAATAAAAACAAAGCTATATCTTCTAAAATTAGCGACAAGGCAATAATGACGGCGCCAAGCGATGGCAACGTGTCCAAACCGGCAAATGGCGGCGACACAAAGGCTGCCAAGGCCAGTACTAAAAATATAAAACCAACGAAGCGAAGAAATAGGTTATTTTGCACCAATGCGCTCAATCGCGGCCGGCTGAAACGCTCAAACCAGCGAATACGCTTAATTAGCGCCGGAACAGTTTTAGTTTCCATAAAAGCGCCCAATTTTTTATGCCGCCAGCTTTTTGGCAGCCAAACCTGGCGACGGCCGGCAATCAGTTCAGCTGATAGCAACATCACGATCAGTTCAAATATATGGGTAATGCCGGCTGTTGGTATCGGCAGAGCCGGTATAAACATCAGTACTAATACAATAATGGCAAAGCTTTTTTCGCCAAACGCTTCGGAAACGCTGCTTAGCGTTTTTGGCTGGTTACTCTTAAGCCATACCTGTAATTGCTGACTAAAAGTAGTCGCCATGAATTCATAGTAGTGTACATAGCCACTTAAAACAAAATAAGGTGCTTATGCTATACAATGTACTTGTATTTTCCGCTATTTTATGTATAATGTGTTCACATTTACGAGGTGAGGATGTTAGAGTTTATTGTACTTGGTCGTATACCCGGCAGCCAGATGCAGCTTACTTTTGCATGGGTACTGGATATTAGCTGCCTGCTTATTTGCGCGTATTTAATAAGGGTTGAATTTAAATTGCTGCGACAGCATCGAAGCGCCCAAGATCCTAAGGTTCGGACGGCATTATCGATTCGGCATACAGGCGCAACTCTTCGAGCAAAAATTGCTCGTGCGAAGATAAGCTGGATTCACTTGTTAATTGGGCCAGGCGTGCGCTAAAGCGTGCCACTTGGCTTTTTTCTTCATCGCCAAATAATTTATTAAACCGGTATCTCTCCCAAGTTTTACTTTCTTCCGGCGTGAGATGCTCGGGGAAATTACGGGCTTTATAAAGCGGCAACAACGCTTTCAGGCGAGCATCACTAAAACTGCCGACAAGTTGACTGAGTTCGGCAGGTTGCGCGGTCTGAACTTTGGCTAACTTTTCGCGGTCGTGCCTAGGCAGAAAACTGTCATAAAGCTGGGCATCCACACTTCTGTCTTCCAGTAATAAGCTGGTTTGCTGTTGCTGGTCCAAGATATCCAGCGCTTTGCAGACGCGTTGAATCCAGTCTTTCATGGTTGAGAGGGTTTTGGCGTGCTTTTCTATTTCAGCCGTGTCCAATTTAAGCCGCTTGGCGCTGCCTGGGTCCAGGACGCTAAGTGGCGCTACTGCCGGACAGTGGTTAAATTTCATGGTTTTTACCGGCAAGCGTATACCTTCTTCATTCCATTTACGCTTCCAGGCTTCAGCCAGTTGCTGCGTATTCATTTCGACAAACTGGGCCGGATCTTCCCGTAAATCATAGACCAGCGCACCGCGTCCGTTTGGATGTTCGGCAATCATGACCGCCGCCGTAGTCTTTTCGAACTCGCCCGGATAACGCCCTGAGGTGTATATAAACGGCTGGCGGCTCAATACCAGCTGGGCAATTTTTCGTTTGTCTCTTATGTTCAATAGGTACTGGAATAGTTTAGGTTGCTTTTGCTTTACTAATTTGGCAACTGCAATTGTAGCCAATACGTCATTCAAAGCGTCGTGCGCATGCTGATGTTCAAGCTTGTTTAGCGCCGTTAAAAGCTCCAGGCGGTTGGTCGGGCGATTCTCTACGTCAAACGGCCATTTAATTCCTTCAGGCCGCAAAGCCCTGGTCATGCGGACGACATCTAACAGGTCCCAGCGGCTGCGCCCGTCTTTATACTGCCACTCGTATGGTTCGTAAAAGTTCCGGTAATGTAGGTAACGCATGAACTCATCATCAAAGCGCAAATTATTAAAGCCGACAAAAATCGTGTCCGGCGTAACAACTTGTTCATGGAATATTTTTAAGAATTCGGCTTCAGTAATGCCCTCAGCAATAGTTTTTTGCGGCGTTATGCCGGTGACTAAAACAGCGTCCGGTTCCGGCAGGACATCTTCAGCTAGCTTAATAAGGTGGTTAACGGGGTCGCCAATAGGTTTAAGGTCCATATCGGTGCGCTGGCCGGCAAACTGGACAATCCGCGCCTCGCGCGGGCTAAAACCGCTGGTCTCAAGATCGTAAAAGAAAAATGATGGCATCATCTTAAGTATGCCATAGCTAAGGCTTTAGAAATATCAGGTGCTTGTTTCTGCCAAAGCAAATTTGGCAAGATCAAGGCCTTGGTCCACATAACCGAGCCCAACTGTATCATCTGGCGATTGTAGTAGCTCGCCGATTATTAAGGCGCGCATGAATTTACCAAGGGTAAGGTTATGGTTACGCGCTGCCTCTTTAGTAACAGTCTGTTTAAGAACCAGATATCGCAAAGCAGCATTAACTGTTAATTCGTTAAATTCCTCGCCATCGATTGCAGGAAACTTTTCTGTTAGTAAACGTTCTCTGGCGCGGTCTATATGGGCTTCTTTTTCGGTCTTTGGTTTTTGCGGCTTATTGGGATCGAGCTTTGGCCGTTCAACATATGGCCTATCCTCTGACTGCTCAGACTCCGTACGTTCTGCAAATAACTCTTGTGATAAGGCAATCGGGTCAAATCCCATGGGCTGGGAATAACTTGCGCGTCCACGACTTTTCTTAGACATTTACATATTATAATATGTATTGAGCTCTTTGTCTACGATTGTTAGTATCAAAAAGTAATTTTCTGATTAGCCCGACCGATCTGTATCGTATGACCTACTTCTATACCCTGACGTTCGAGTTCGTGCATAATACCCATTTTGCGCATAATGTCGCGTAAACGGATTATGGCTGGCTCACTACTAAAGTCGGTTCGGCGGGCAAAGCGCTCAATTTTCTGGCCGCTGACCACAAAGACCTTGCCCTTTTTGACAACCTGCCAAGCCGTCTCTTCGCTAAGCCGATA
>CAYUOI010000035.1:0-6166 GCA_964446365.1 uncultured Candidatus Saccharibacteria bacterium
CGATGGAAACGATTATTCCGAATTATCACAAGCAGTACAAAGCCATGGGCTGGAGCAATGACTGGAGCAAAGAAATTGCTACCCATGAGCCCGGGTACTACAAATGGACGCAGTGGATATTCAGCGAAATGTTCCGGGCTGGTCTTGCGTATCAAGCCTCGCGTATGCAGTGGTGGTGCTCAATCGATAACACGGTTCTTGCTAACGAACAGGTGATTGACGGCAAGTGCTGGCGCCACGATGGCCCTGACGACCCGATGGTTATACAAAAAGAAGTCAATCAATGGTTTTTTAAAATTACTGATTACGCCGATGAGCTGCTGGAAGCCATCGATGATTTGGATTGGACTGAAAGCGTCAAATTGGCTCAGCAAAACTGGATAGGCAAGTCGGTCGGCGCTGAAGTTGATTTTAAGATAGACGGCTCAAAAGAAAACATCCGCGTCTTTACTACCCGGCCGGATACGCTCTTTGGCGCCACCTTTTTGGTTATAGCTCCCGAGCACCCGGCCGTTGGAACGATTACTACTGGCGACCAAAAAGCGGCCGTTGAAAAATATGTAACCGGCAGTTTGCAAAAAACCGAGATCGAGCGCCAAGCCCAGAAACAAAAAAGCGGTGTTTTTACGGGCGCTTACGCAGTTAACCCGGTCAACCAGCAAAAAATACCAGTCTGGGTAGCCGATTATGTGCTGATGAGTTACGGCACTGGTGCGATTATGGCTGTACCGGCGCACGACGAGCGAGACTATGAATTTGCGCAGAAGTTCGAGCTACCAATTATCAACGTTATTAATCCGGTAGCGATTCGGGATGACGCCAAAAAACATAAAGACTTTACTAAGAAGCAAAAAATTGTCAGCGTAGTTGAAAATGATAAAGGCGAATTGCTGACAATTAACTGGGGACCCGAACTAGGGGGCCGTTTGTTGATCGGCGGTACGGTCGAGAAAGGCGAAAGCTCGCAGCAGACCGCGGTGCGCGAAGTTGGCGAAGAAACCGGCTACACCGATCTGGAAGTTGTAGGCGTCGGCGATGAGACATTTTTTTATAAGTACTATGCTTTTTCCAAGCAAGAAGCTCACGAAGTCGAAGCCAAGTTTGTGCACTTGCGATTACGAAGTGACCAACGGCAACCACAAAAACTCGATGCCTCAGAAAAAGGTAATTTCAAGGTTGAGTGGGTTGATGTCCGGGTAGCCAATAAAGAAATTGTCGAACCATTACATCGTTATGCCTATGACAAATTTATTGGCAAACAGGCCTACCACGGCGAAGGCTTGCTGACAAATTCAGGACCATACGATGGTTTAGCCAGCAGCGAAGCCCGCGAAAAAATCGTAGCCGATTTGGCCAAGGCCGGTGTCACCCATGAAAAGGTAAATTACAAAATGCGCGACTGGAGCGTCAGCCGCCAACGCTACTGGGGCGCGCCGATACCGATTATTCATTGTCCGGATCACGGTGCCGTACTAGTAGAAGATAAAGATTTGCCGGTGGTACTGCCGGAAATTAGTGAATATGCGCCGACTGGCGACGGGCGCAGCGCGTTGGCCAGAGACAAGCAGTGGCTAATTGCGCCTTGCCCGAAATGTGGCAAGCCAGGCGAACGCGAAACCGACACACTTGATACCTATATTTGCAGTAGCTGGTACATGTTGCGCTACTTTGATCCAGCAAATAAAAAAGAAGCGTTTAACTCAGAAATTGTGAACAAGTGGATGCCGGTAGATTTCTATAACGGTGCCGACCATGCCACTGCCCACATGATTTACGCCCGTTTTGTGACAAGATTTTTCCACAAGCAGGGCCGAATTGATAATCCCGAACCATTTAAGAAGTTTCTGTTTAATGGCAAAGTAACGGCTGCCGACGGCCAGATGTTTAGCAAGAGCAAGGGCAATGGTGTTGATCCGCTGGATATTATCGATCAAGGTTATGGCGCCGATGCGCTGCGTACTTATTTAATGTTTGCCGGTCCGCTGGAACTTTGGGTCCGCTGGGACCCCCAGGGTGTGCCGGGAACCTATCGCTTTTTGTCGCGTGTCTGGAATCTGGTGCAGGAATTTAAGACGGCCAAAGGTCGCGGTCAAAGCCAGACCGATAAAATTATGCAAACTACCCACCGTGCAATCAGAAAGATCACCGAAGATTTGGAAACGCTTAAATACAACACTGCCATAGCGGCCGCTATGCAGGCGACTAACGAATACTACAAGTACAAAGCCGACAATTTTAGCGATAAAAAAACCTGGCAGTTTGCGCTGGATAGCCTGGTAATGTTGGTCGCGCCATTTGCGCCTTTCATGGCAGAGGACTTATGGCATCAGCTGGGTCATGAAGATAGCGTGCATGTTGATCACTGGCCGCAGTGGGACGACAAGTATCTTGTCAGCGACACAATTACGGTTGTGGTTCAGGTTAACGGAAAGCTGCGAGCCAATGTTCAAGTACCGGCCGGTAGTAGTGAAGAAGAAACTATAGCTGCCGCCCGCGCCGATGACAAAGTCAAAAGGTATCTTGAAGCTTCAATAAAAAAGACTATTTATGTCGAGGGCAAATTAGTAAACTTTGTTATCTAGAACCGCTTCGGTCAAAAGGCTGAGGGAAATAGTGCGGCAAATGAATAGGCACATTAGCCATAGTACCTAGGCGGCCTAGCGGCACGACGTTTGCCTCAGCAAAGGCTTTATTAAAGCTTTGCTGACTGCAAGAAAGATTCGGGTCGACTAGAACGTGAAGTTGGTAGCCGGGCTGATTATGGGCAATATAGTCCACCGTATAGGTGTGTTCACAGTCGAGGGCCGGAACCGGGCCCGAAGAATCCTCGTCTGATAAATCAACATTTTGTATTAGCTCGGCGATCCCAACACTGATAGCTATTGCTGCCGCACCGATGCCAGCTCCTATCAGCGCGCGCTTCCACAGCGGTCGGCGAGACTCATTACCGCCATTTCCGCCGCCGCCAGCAAAATCACCACGCGCATACATAATTAGAAAATAGTATGTTAGGAAATAGGCATATGGTCAAATCTACTCCCGCTGCTTCCGGTTGAGTTTAAGGCGCTTTTCCTTTAAGCTATATCTAAGAATAATCTGTAATTGTAAGAGAGGAGTTGCTGACTATGGGAAAACCCAAAAAGCGGACTAGCCCTCGGCGCACCGGTTCCAGACGGAGTCACCTGGTGCTTAAGTTGGCCAGAAAGGTGAACGCCACCTCACCGGTTAAGGCGTACACCACCCGGCGGGAAGCCGCCAAAAAGAAGTAACCGGCAGCCTAAGCTGCCACAAGCGGTATACTGTAACCAGATATTCCGCTTAAGGATTTTTAACAATATATGAGCGCTAATCGTCATCTCGGTCGAATCGTTGCCTTACAAACATTGTATGAGCAAGACTTTCGCGTTAGTTGTGGCGATAAAAAGTTTAAGCTGGCAGAAGCCCTTAAGCGTAATATAAAACGCTACGCTCATGCGCTGGAAGACACCGCCTTCATAGAAAGCCTGGTGAAGGGGGTTGATGAAAAACAGCCGGCGCTGGACGAAATACTTCAACCGGCAGCGCCGCAATGGCCCATCGCTCAAATTGCCCGTATGGACCGCATTGTGCTGAGGATTGGGCTTTACGAGCTGCTATATGAGTCGGCTGTTCCGCCCAAGGTAGTAATCAATGAAGCAGTTGAACTGGCAAAGGCCTTCGGCGGCGACAATAGTTCAAAATTTGTTAACGGTGTGCTCGGTACGGTTCTTCGCCAGGAAGAAGCCAAACCGAAAACTAAAGGGAAAGCCAAGAAATAGTGAAACGACCCAAGCCACTACAAGGATTTAAACGTTTTGTCGCCCGCAAACGGCCGACAATCAGTGAGGTGGTTCGCGAACCTACCAGCGGCGGAATTGTTTATCGCCGGCAGCCGAAAACCAATGAGGTTCAAATACTGCTGATTCAAGATGCCAAGAACCGCTGGACAATACCCAAGGGCCATATTGAAGAAGGCGAGAGCGCCCGTCAAACGGCCGAACGGGAAATTAAAGAAGAGACCGGCCTAAAACAGATGAAGGTACTTAGCTGGTTGGGCAAAATTAACTTCCGCTATAGGCGCGGCAGCAGTCTGGTATTAATGACGACCGAAATTTATTTGGTTGAAGCACTGGGTGACAGTGATAAATTAAAACCCGAAGACTGGATGAATGGTATACAATGGTTCTCGGCTGCAGAGGCCCTTGATAAAATCGAATACGAGGATATCGGTAAAATCATCCTGTTAGGACTGAAAAAAATCCGCACATCAAAATAATGGACCTGAGTGCTTACATACAGTTTGCTAAAGATAAGTTAGGTGTTAAATTCAAGGACACCGAGGTATTAGTTACAGCCTTCACTCATCGCTCTTATGTTAATGAACATCGTAAGACAGTCCATGAACACAACGAACGGTTGGAATTTCTGGGCGATGCCGTGCTTGAGCTGGTCGTGACCGAGTATCTCTATACCAATTACAGCGAACCTGAAGGTGTGCTAACCAACTGGCGCAGTGCTTTGGTACGCACCGAAAGTATAGGTGCCGCCGCCAGCCATTACGAATTTGAACCATTGTTACGCCTGAGCCGCGGCGAGAAACGCGGCACGCCGCGGGCCCGCGCACAGATTCTGGCCAACTGTTACGAAGCTGTAGTTGGTGCTCTCTATCTTGACCAAGGCTATGACGTCGCTAAACGTTTTATCGAAGCTAGCCTAGTAGTGACCTTTAAAGAAATTCTGCGCACCGGCTCATGGCAGGATCCCAAATCACAATTGCAAGAAATGGTTCAAAGCCATGACGGTTTTACGCCGGTTTATAAAGTTATCAGCGAGGAAGGCCCGGATCACGATAAGGTCTTTACGGTAGGCGTATTTGTGAACGGCGAACTTAAGGGGCAAGGTACCGGCCCAAGCAAACAAGCCGGCCAGGTAGCCGCCGCCCAGACCGCCCTCAAAACTTACAAATAAACACTCGTCCCTTGCGCTCTTCCGACTTTCGTAGTACTTGATATAGCTGTTGGTCTAAAACAGGCTCGCTCGAGAACTCCTCATAAAAGATTCGCCGGATCTTTTATTTGTCACACAGCTCTCGCGACCAAGTACGCCTCTTTTAGACAACATCTACTCAGGTGCTCCTTGAGTCTGCAAGACGCAAAGGGCTCGCTTTAACTAACTTAATTTATCCAAACGAGCCCTGCCATTGCTAGATATCTGTAGGTTCCTGAAGGCGGAGTTGCTAAAGCTATCATTAGAGCGAGTACGCAAAAGTGATAGCACTGCGTCGAGCATGGTAACGCTTAACAACTAGAGCCATCAAGAACCGGAAGCGTCTGGTAAGTGGCAGGGCGAGTGTTTATTGACATAAGGGGTCGTAATCTGTAAAATGAGGCGACTTGTTTCAATGCTCTAATTAAGGGAAGTACCAAGTAATAAATGTTAGCTATTCGCATGCAACGTACCGGCCGCAAAGGTCACGCCCAATTCCGCGTGATAGTGCAAGACGCCCGTAAACATCCTACAAGTGGTAATATTGTGGCCCTGCTCGGCAGTTATAACCCACATACCAAAACTACAACCGTTGACAAAGACAAGGCTACTTTATACATGAATAATGGCGCTCAGCCATCCGACCGCGTCGCCCGACTGCTAAAAAGCGAAGGCGTCAAACTGCCTAAATGGGTTTCTTTGGAAGCTAAGCAAAAGGGCGCAATTCGCAATCCTGATAAACTTCGCAAAAATCGTCCAGCCGGCGCGGAAGCACCGCCAACTAAAGAAGAAAAAGCTGCTGAGGCAGCCGAGGAAGCAGAAGTTGCTAAAGCCGAGAACCTGGCCGATCAACCTCATCCTGATACACCGGCCACACCTATTGAAGAAGCCGTAGAAGAAACCACTCCGGAAGCTGCCAGTGAAGCACCTGCTGAGGCCGCAACCGAGGCTGAAACGGCTAAAGAGCCGGAAGTCCCAGGAGACGAGGCGCCTGCTACTGAAGCCGCAGCGCCAGCTGAACCCGAAACTGTCGACGAACCTGAAGTTCCCGGCGCTTGATTCTTAGTTTGGTATACTAGTAGAAGCTTTACCGCTTAAACGGAGGTGTCTGCCACATGAGTACTACTATTGACCAGCAATTTGTCGAGTTCGTCGTTAAATC